>CANRNZ010000080.1 GCA_947632135.1 uncultured Clostridia bacterium | reverse complement strand
ATCTTGAAGAATGGATCAACGGATACCCGCGCGGAATATTCGGCTATCGCAGCGCCGCAGAACTGTTTCAAATGGAATTTGACTCCCTTGTCTAAAAAGTATTTTTGAATTTTTTATAAATTTTTCGCATTTCCTCTTGACATGGAGTGGCTTGTCAGTCCTCCGTGATAATGGAGCTGATATCCTCCTCTGTCGTCCCGTCGTACAGCTTTTCGAGATTGTAAAACTCTCTCGAATCGCGCCCGAAAACGTGAACGATAACGGGGCCGTAGTCAAGGAGAATCCAACTGTCCCCGCGAGCCCCCTCGATGTGAAGCGGCTCATAACCGTTCTCGCTCATTCTGAACTCGACCTCGTCGGCAAGGGACTTCACCTGAGTACTCGACGAGCCGGAGCAGATGACGAAATAGTCCGCAATAACAGTCTGCTTTTCGACGTGCAAAAGCTTAATATCGCGCGCCTTTTTCGAATCGAGAACCGAAACAATGAACTCTGCAATCCGGCTCGGCGCGGCATTTTCGTCCAAAGTTAATTTTAAAACCTCGTTTTTCTCATTTTCGTTTTCCATAATAACCACCGTCGATTTAAAATTTTGTCTTTTTTATTGTTTTCAAAATCCGCACAAACTTTTTGAAAATTTCCGCGCAATGTCCGCACTCACCCACCACAAAAGTTTTCGCGCGCCTTTTTCGAAGTCCGCACTCACCCACCACAAAAGTTTTCGTCCACCTTGCCCTTGGGGTCCCCGCAAAAGCTTTGCTTTTGTGGGGAGTGGCTCAAAAAGGTGGCAGGGTTCGGGGCGGCGGGCGCCCCGATGTTTGGCGTTTCTTTTGAAGCTTTTCTTTGCGCCGACGGCTCCAAAGAAAAGCGTCAGAAAAGTTAGTTTCTTATGTGGGCGGTAAATTTTCCTCCGTTCCGTCGGAAAGCGCCTCCGCGTCGTAAACTATATTCTCCACAGAATCCGCGGGAGCCGAATAAATCGTCCCGCCGCAGTCAAACGTGCGGTTCGCGTCAAACTCCTCCTCGGTGACGTCATCGGTGAAAATATTGAAATATGCGTTGATATATCTGAGAACAGCCTCCCTGTTCATACAGTAGTACGACAGCCCGTCGTCAAGCGTCGCCGCTCTTCCGGGAAGAGTCATCATTGAAACATATTTAAGGTCTACCTTGAAAGCATAATTTGAGAAATATATCATATCTCCCGTCGTCATATTGGTGACGAGATTTTCGTTTATAATCGAGCATATGTCGCTTATATTGAGCAGATTGACCTTTTCCTTGACAGTCTTGAAGAGCGCCGCCATAAACACCTTCTGCATGTTGCCGCGTCCGATGTCCCCCTGCGGGAAGGTCGCGCGGTAACGGACAAACTGCTCCGACATGTTCCCGTCAAGAGTCTGCCAGCCCGCCTTGAGGTTTATATGCAGATTCTGATTCGGGTCGTTGTAATACAAATCCTGCGGCACATTCATATAAACTCCGCCGAGAACGTTGATTATATTTACAAACTGGTCAAGGTCCATTATGGCGTAATAATCTATTTTAACAGCAAGATTGTCCTCAAGGAGCTTTGCGTAACCCGCTATCCCCTCAAGCTCGGGGTTCTCGCTCGACGAGTCGATATAATGCCCGTATACTCCGTTTATTTTATGGTACCAGTTCCCGTCATAATCGACGTAAGTGTCGCGGGGTATCTGCATTATATTGACAGTCCCTTTTTTCGTGTCGAAGTTCACGAGCACCGAAAAATCGGCGAGATTTGCCGCGCGGTCGTGACCCACGATAAGGAAATTGAAAACCGTCTCGGATTTCATGCTGATACCGAGCTCCCCTTCTTCACCGTCATCGGGCTTCGGTGTCTCGACCGTCCCGCCCCTCTCGGGCTTAAACAGCCAGTCGACTATCACGTTGTCGAGGGGAGTAAGCTTCAGAAGGAGAACAAAGATAACGATAACGGCGATTATCGAGCCGAAAACGATTCCCATTCTCTTGCCGAATTTTTTCTGCTTCTTTTCCCCGAACGATATATCGTCGTCCATATTCTTATCCATATCCTTGTTCACGCCCTTATCTATGTCCTTCATTTCAATTCGTTCTCCTTTTTTGTTTGAATAAGCTCCAAAAAATAATTCCTCGCGCCGACCGTGTCGCCGTCAATAAACGCGCCCTCCGATATCAGATTTTCAATCGTCATATCGAAGGATTTGACCATCGTACACACAAGCGCCCGCATTCTTGACGTTTTGTTTCCCCCGTCTTCGGACACGGCGTCGTAAAAGAATTTTCTGAGCCTGACGCAGTCGTCAAATGTCCTCGTATCCTCTATGTAATCCGCAAGGTAAACGAGAGACTCAAACAGCGTCATACCGTAATGCCCCGTAGTGTGCCAGCGCACGCCGGAGAGTATCTCATCGTCGCAGAATTCGAAAAAATCCCTTTTTGCGACCCCGCACGCTGTCTTTGCATGAAATACCTTCGGCGACAAAACGTCGCTGTTTCTGACAATTATACCAAAATATTTACAATATTGCAACTGTTTTTCAAAACTTAACATTTTTGTAATATCGTGAAGGAGCGCCGCGCAGCGAAGCTTTCCCTTTTTCTCGGGGAGAAACATATCCCCGAGCGCAGAAACCTCCCTCTCCACGGCAAGCGTATGCAGATACCGCTTGTCCGTAAGATACGGCCTTATCCTCTCTCTGAGGGAGGAAAGCTCATCCTCCGTAATATTTATTATTTCGCGCGCACTCTGCCCCCGACTTGTATTGTTTTCCATTTCCACCTTTAAAATTCCACCCTTAAAATTTCGCCCTTATAATTTAACTTTTTACCTTCAAATCACCTGTAAAGCCCTCTGTCCCGTATTATCTCCATCACCCCGCCCGGAACGAGAGACGACACGTCGTCCCCGCACCGTATCCTCTCACGTATCTCGGAGGACGAGACCTCAAGGGGCTCGGCGTCAATGACGCTTATCCTCGCGCCGTATTCTCTTTTCAGCCTCTCGGCGCAGCGCAGGATTTTCTCCGTCTCGTCGGCGCGGCGCGGTATGACGGCAAATTGACAAAGGCTCATAAGCTCCGCGGCGCGCATCCAACAGTCAAGACAAAGGAGCATGTCCGTGCCGCAAAGAAGAACGACGTCGTCCCCCGCATAGTGACGCACCGTGTCAATAGTATAGGACTTCCCGCCTTTTTTTATTTCAAAATCGGAAACCTCGATTTTAGGAGACAGCGGGAGAAAAGCCGCCCTGCACATTTCAAGTCTCACGTCCCCCGCCACTCTGTCCGTCATTTCCTTGTGAGGCGGTATTCCTGCGGGCATGACGACCAGCCTGTCAAGACAGAAAGCGTCAAGAAAGAGCGAGCACGACCTTACATGCCCCATGTGGACGGGCGAAAAGGTTCCTCCGTAAATTCCTGTTTTCACGGCAGTATTATCTTTTTGTTCTCACTCGACTCGCGGTAAAGCACAAACTTTGAGCCGATAACGGAAACCACCTCGGCGCACGCGCCCTCGGCGGCGCATTCCGCGGCTTCCCTCGCCGTGTACCCCGAATTGTCGAGAACGCTCACCTTAATGAGCTCGCGCGCCTCCAACGCCTCCTTCAGCCTGCGGCACATCTCGTCGGAGACGCCGCCCTTTCCCACCTGAAAAATGGGTGTTATCCCGTTTGATAAAGAGCGAAGATACGCTCTCTGCTTGCTTGTTATCTTGCTTGTTGCCATTCTATATTCTCGGTTCCTTTATTTTTATTTTTCGATGTCCGCCGTATAGGCTTATAAAAAAATTTCAGTCGAATATCTTTTTTACCGTCTCACCGAATCGCCTCATTGCCTCGCCGCGATGGCTGACCGCGTGCTTTTCCTCGGGGGACAGCTCGGCAAAGGTCTTTTTCAGAGAGGGAAAATAAAAATAAGGGTCGTATCCGAATCCGCCGTCACCGACGGCGCGGCGCAGAATTTCCCCGCGGCACTCTCCGCGAACCGAAATTATCCCTATTTTCATACCCCGTTTTTTTGAAATATACTCCGAGAGCTCATAATCGAAATATTCGCCTTTATCGCCTTTTTCATCGAAAAAAAGCGGGAAAAATTTCTCGGGCGCCGCGAGAGTTACGGCGCACACATACCCCGCCGAGCGCTCGTCGACGTTTTCAAGCTCCGATAGGAGCTTTTCGTTGTTCTCCTCGTCTGTCGCGCCCTCTCCCGAATATCTCGCCGAAAACACGCCCGGCGCGCCGCCGAGCGCGTCGACGGAAAGTCCCGAATCGTCGGCAAACCCGATATACCCGAGAGAGGCGGGAACGGAGGATTTGAGAGCCGAATTTTCCTCAAAGCTTGCGCCGTCCTCCTCGATTTCGTCCGTATAACCGATGTCGTCAAGAGACAAAAGCCTCACCCTGTCGGGGAGCACCTCCGTAAATAACTCCCTCAGCTCTCTTATCTTCTTTTTGTTGCGCGAGGCGACTACGATATCAAATACAGTCGGCGCATCCCCGCCGACGCCTGACGTATCCTTTATATTATTTCCGTTTTTTTCCATCTTATTTATCATATTTATCATATCAATCATGCAATCATATAATCACAAATAAAAATCAAAACAGTTATGTCAAATCAGTCGAGCAGCGCGGAGACAAACATATCGGGGTCAAACGGCTGCATATCGTCAATCTGCTCGCCGACGCCGATAAACTTCACGGGAATGTCAAGCGTTCCCTTGATTGAGAAAACGGCGCCCCCCTTTGCCGTACCGTCAAGCTTTGTCAGAACAAGCCCCGTTATGTCAGCTGCATTTTTGAACTCGCGCGCCTGATTTACCGCATTCTGACCTGTTGTGGAGTCGAGCACCAAAAGGGTCTCCCTGTCGGCGTCCGGCAGCTCACGGCTCAGCACGCGGCTTATCTTCGCAAGCTCATCCATCAAATTTTTCTTGTTGTGAAGCCTTCCCGCGGTGTCGACTATAAGCACGTCGGCAGAGCGCTTTTTCGCGGCGGCGCACGCGTCGAACACCACGGCGGCAGGGTCGCTCCCCTCGCTTTGCCTTATAAGCTCTACTCCCGCGCGCTCGGTCCACACGCTAAGCTGCTCTATCGCCGCCGCCCTGAAAGTGTCCGCGGCGGCAACTATAACCTTTTTGCCGTCAGCCTTCAGCTTTGCGGATATCTTTCCGATAGTCGTCGTCTTTCCGACGCCGTTTACGCCTATAACAAGAATAACGGAAGGACTCGTCGACAGCCTCAGCTCCTCGGCGTCCCCCACCATCGAGCGCAGAATTTCCTTCAGCGCGGCGCGAACGTCGGACGGCTCCTTCAAGCGCCCGTCCTTTATCCGCTCCCTCAGCTCATCTATGACCTTTTCCGTCGTCTCGGCGCCCATGTCGGAAAGATAAAGTACCTCCTCAAGCTCGTCAAGAAGCTCCTCGTCCACCCTCACAAAGCTCCTCAGAACGCCGTCGATTTTCCCGACAACGGCGCTTTTCGTTTTGGAAAGCCCGCTTTTCAGTTTGTCAAAAAATTTCATATATAACTACCCCTTTTATATAACGGCCCGCGAAATATATTTCAAAATCAGCGAAAATATCGAAAACACAAACGGAATATCTCCGCCTTACTCCACAAAAGCGGCGCTTTCCGCAGTCTTCTCGGAAACGCTGTCCACGTCGAGAACGAATACCTTTGAAACGCCCCTGCTCGGCATTGTCACACCGTAAAGAGTGTCAGCGACCTCCATCATACCTCTCCTGTGAGAGATAACTATTATCTGGAGCTCTCTCGAATATCTCTTTACGTAATTGGCAACGCGCGTTACGTTAACCTCGTCAAGCGCCGCCTCAATTTCATCGAAAATGCAGAACGGCGACGGATTTACCTTAATAAGAGCGAAAAGCAGAGCTATGGCGACAAACGCCTGCTCGCCGCCCGAGAGAAGAGAAAGATTTTTTATCATCTTCCCGGGAGGAGCAGCGCTTATCTCGATTCCCGACGTCAGGACGTTTTCGGGGTCGCTTAAAGTCAGCTCCGCGCTTCCGCCGCCGAAAAGCTCGCGGAACACCTCGCCGAAATTCTTGTTTACCCTGTTGAACGTGTCCGTAAACATGGAAACCATCTCGCCGTCAATATCAGCGATTATCTTCTCAAGCTCGCCCTTCGATTTTGAAAGATCCTCAAGCTGACGCCCGAGATTGTCATATCGCTCCTTTTGCTCGGCGTATTCCTCGATAGAATCGGGATTGACGTTGCCGAGCGCCTTTATCGCGCTTTTCAGCTCGGAAAGGCGGCGCGCCCTCTCCGCCCTGTTCTCCTTCGTCGTCACGCTGAACGGCTCCGCCATCGCGGCGACAGGCGTCAGCTCGTACTCGTCCCAAAGCCTTGAAACGTTCTTTTCCGCTTCGAGACTCAGCGCCTCAAGCTTCGCCTCGTTCTTTGTATGAGCGACAAAAAGAATCTCTTTTTTTGCTCCGACCTCGTTCAGCTTGTGCCGTATCTCGTTCAGCCGCCGCTCGAAGTCCATCGAGTCCTCCTCAAGCTTTATACGCTCATCCTCGCATACCCCAAGCTCCTTTTTAAGAGTCTCGGCCTGCGCCTTCTTTTCGGATATTGCGTTTTCGCAAAGCTCAAGCCTTCCCTCAAGGGAGGATATCTCGGCGCGCTTTTCCTCGGAGCTTTTAAGATATGTTTCGCGCTTTTCGACCGATGAGCGCATCATTTCCTCGGCGCTCTCCCTGTCCTTTCTTCCCTCGGCGAGAACGACTCTCATTTCGTTAAGGCTCTCGCTCAGCGCCTCCGCGTCGTCCCTCAGAGAATTAAGCTCGGCGTCAGTTTCGTTTCTTGACGACGTTATCCTCTCGATTTCGGCGGCGGCGTCTGACAGCTCCTTTTCAAGCTCCGTGTGACTTTGACTGCTCTGCATGTGAGTCTTGGAAATATTCTCCGAGTCCGAAACAAGATTTTCAATCAGAGTCTTTTTAACATCTATTTTTGCAGTCATTTCATCAAGCACGGCCTTCTCGGAGCGCATAAGAGTGTCTGTTATGCTGCGTCTCTCGTTTTCGGACGAAATATCGGACGTCACCCCCGCAAGCTTTTCGTCGCATTTTTTAAGCTCCGCCTCAATCTCAGAGCGCTCCTTTTCAAGGGACTCCCTGTCCCGCGACAGCTTTTCGATATGCGACCTTCTCGACAGCACCCCGCTGTCGCGGCGAACGGAGCCGCCCGTAAACGAACCTCCCGCGTTCACCTGCTGACCGTCAAGAGTCACGGCGCGCACCTTCCATTTCAAATCCCGCGCCATGGCAGAAGCGTTGTCTATATTGTCAAATACGGGAACGTTTCCCATAAGATATTTTATTATCCCCGAGTATTCGGGAGAGTGTCTCACAAGAGAGTCGGCGTAACCGACAAACCCCTCGTAATCCGCGGCGCACCGCGCCTCGTAAGACATCTGCCGCTCCTTTACCGTCGATATCGGAAAGAAGGTAGCGCGCCCCGCGCCGGACCTTTTAAGCGAATACATGGCGTTTTTCGCCGCGCGTTCATCGTCGGTGATAACGCTCTGCAAATTTGAGCCGAGCGCAGTCTCAACGGCGACGATATACCTGTCCTCCGTCGATATAAGGTGGGACACCGGGCCGCGTATTCCCGAAAGCGCGCCTCTTGCCGACTCGCTCATAACATGCTTTATACTGTTATTGTAGCCGTCAAAGTTCTCGCTCATTCTTTTGAGAGCGCCGATTCTGCTGTCAAGAGCGCCTATTTGAGACTCAAGAGAGGAAATATCCCCGCGAAGCTCAAAGCTCTCCTTTTCGAGAGCGGCTCTCGTCTCTTCAAGAGAGATAAGCTTTTCGGTTATCTTCGCGGCGGACTCCGCGTACATCGCGGCGCTCTCCTCGGCGACCTTCGCCTTTGACTCCATGTCCGAGAGCTCGCCTTTTTGCCGCTCTATATCCTCTTTAACGCTCTCACGCCGCTTTCCCTGCTCCGAAATATCTTTTTTCAGAACCTCGAGCCTGACGCTCAAATCGGAATGGACTCTCTCCTTCAGCCTCAGCTTTTCAAGACCTTCGTCGAGCCTTTCCTCAAGCGCCTTTACCTCGGAGAGCTTTTTATCTCTCTCGCCTGTGAGCTCGGATAGCTTCTTTTCGTTCTCGGCATACTGCCTTTCTGCGTCGTCGAGCCTTTTCTTTATTTCGCCCGTATGTACGCTCTCCTCGTTTGCAAGGGATAAAAACCGCTCGACGTCAAGCTTTGCGAGTTTTATGGCGTCAGAGGTGTGCTGCCTGTCGTTTTCGAGAACGCCGAAGGAGTTTTCGCACTCGTGCAGAAGCTCCCTTTTCTCGCGTATCCTGTCGTAAAGCCTTCGCGAGGACTCCTTGTTCTCCTGCGACGCGCTGAACAGCCTGTCGCTCTGCGCCTCAAGCTGACTTTTGGTGTCGTCCGCCATTTCAAGCTCGTGAGAGGACAGCGCGCAGTCCGAGCGCGTTTTTTCGATATCGCCTCTCAGCTTTTCGGAGTCGTACAGCCACAGCGAAACGTCGAGCTCCTTTTTCTCGCCGTAAAGCTCAAGGTAGCGCCTCGCCTTTTTCGCGTCGCGCTCAAGAGGGCCTATTCTCGACTCAAGCTCATTGTATATGTCGGAAATGCGCACCATATTGGCGTCTGTCTCCGCGAGCTTTTTCTGCGACTCCTGCTTTTTGTATCTGTATTTTGCGATTCCTGCGGTTTCCTCAAAGATACCGCGCCTGTCCTCGCTCTTTTTTGAAATTATCTCGGCGATACGTCCCTGCCCGATTATCGAATATCCCTCGCGTCCGATACCGGTATTTAGAAAAAGCTCGTAAATATCCTTCAGTCGGCACGGCTTTCTGTTAATAAAATACTCGCTCTCACCCGCTCTGTAATATCTTCTTGTAACGGTCACCTCGTCGTAAGGACTGTTAAGACGGCGCGGCTCCTCGGTGTCGTCGAACGTCACCGAGACCTCGGCGAAACCCATCGGTCTGTGAGAGTCCGCACCGACGAAAATCACGTCCTCCATCTTAGAGCCTCTGATATTTTTTGTAGACAGCTCACCGAGAACCCATCTCATGGCGTCGGTTATATTGGACTTTCCGCTCCCGTTCGGGCCGACTATCACGGTAGTACCCGCGTTAAAATTCAAAACGGTTTTTTCGGGAAAGGATTTAAAGCCGTGCAGCTCCAGCGTTTTTAAATACATTGACTGCCCTCTCTGAATAAATACTCTGTAATACGGTTGATAATTGAAACAGTTCGCACTGACCCACTACAAAAGTTTTCGCCCGCCTCATCGCGAGGCACAAACCCAACACAAAAGTTTTCGCCCGCCTTTTTCAAAAGGCGGCGGGGTCGAGGGGCAGAGCCCCCGTTTTTGGCGTTTCTTTTGA
>CANRNZ010000079.1 GCA_947632135.1 uncultured Clostridia bacterium | reverse complement strand
ATCCTGAATTGTTTTCTCCGTAATAATCCTTTCCATCGTATAATCCTCCGGGTAAATTTATTTTTATTTTACCCGAAATTGTCTGACCGAAAAGAAAAAAGAGAGTGACCGCTCGGGCAGAATTGCCCGAGCGGTCAAAATTTATGCCTCATAATTCGGAGCATAAAAGCAAAAATTTGTATTCGCTTATCTTCGTTTATTTTCGCTTATTTTCGCTTATCTTCGTTTATAAAAGAAAGCCGTCATACACCCGCACAGCAAAACGGCAAGCGATACTCCGAGAAGAAGAAGCTGTTCTGATGAAATCGGCGCGCCGACATCTTCCGTTTCGCCATCGATTTCGCCTCCGGTTTCGGCGCCATTTTCCTTACCGAACATATTCCCGCTTTGCTCTTGCCTGTTTCCCCCGTTTGGTCTCTCGCCGAAAATACCGCCGCCCTGTGGGAATCCGGGCTGCGCTCCACCGCTCTCTCCGTTTTGCGAGGGCTCCTGCATATTATCCTGCGGCATGCCGAATGTACCGTCGCCCTCCGCCCCGTTTTGCATCGGCTCCTGCGGCGCGGTGTTTCCGTTTGTACCGTCCGTCATCTCGGGCGGCCGCGTATCGCCGACACCACCGAATCCACCGAATCCTCCAAATCCGCCGAATCCGCCGAATCCGCCGCCGCTTGAAGCATTATCAACAGTCATTTCAGTTTCGGTATCTCCGACAATCAGCGTGCATATGTCCCCGACCTTCATCTCGGGGGTACTGACGAGAACCGAAGAAAAACTGCACGGGACAATTTCCGAGATAAGCTCATTTCCGTCGGAGTCATTAAGCGTCACGGTTGTCCCGGCCGCCGCCGACATGCTCTGCATAAGAAAGCCCTGCGAGGAGGACGAATCAAAGCCCTCCGCCATGCCGCCGCTCCCGCAGGCGAGAACGTATCCGCCGCTTATTACACATTTTCCGCCGTTTTCACTGCCATAGTCGACAGCGCAGCTCCCGCCGCTGTCGCTGACGCTGATGAGCAGCCTCCCCCCGCTGATATAAATATCCTTGTTTGAGTCTATTCCGTCCGCGTCCCGACCGTTTTCCACCGTAACCGAGGTCTCCCCGCCGGTAATATTTATAACGGAGTTCCCGCTGTACCCGTTTGCGTTCAGTCCGTCGTCCGCGGCGGCAATATCAAGCTTTCCTCCCGCGATTGTAATCTGAACAGCCTCCAACCCCTCACTGCATGACGGGATTGTGATATTTCCCGACTCCACGTAGATAAATGACGTTTCCTCGTCATTGGAGACGGTGATACCGTCGTCCCCCGCCGAAAGCGTGAGGTCGGCGTCTTTAATCCGCACGCTGTCGTTTGCATGGAGCGCGTCCTGCGCGGCGCTTACGCTCAGCGCGCCGCCCGCTATAACGAGGTCGTCGTTGCATACGATTCCGTGCCGATATTCCGCCGTCACACGAAGCGCCCCCGCGCCGTTAAATGTCAAATCGTCCCTTGAGTAGATTACCCCGTCCGCGTCGGCAGCATCCTCGCTGTATGACGCGCCGGAGGACAAAATATTCTCCGTGCCCTCGCGCAAGGTCACAAATACCTTGCCCGCCTGCTCTATGCGGATTGCCGCATTGTCCTCGCAGTGAATGGTTACACCGTCCAGCATCAGTCTGATTTTGTCGTCGCCGTCCGCCTCGATGATGACGGAGCCGTCCGAAAGAGCGCCGGAAAGCACATATTCCCCGGCATAAACTATATACACGTCGCCGCTTTTAACATAGGCGCCGTTTCCGCTCACCGCGCTGCCCGTGTCCGAAAGGGCTATTTTCGTCGCGCCTGCGGTATCCCACGCGTCATTCAAATCGTTTTCCGTAAACATGGCGTCGCTGTTTTCTTCGCTGAGGACACTCTGAATACCGAGCGCCTTTCCGCTTATAAACAAAACAGTCAAAAGCAGGGTGAACACGGTAATCGCAATGCAAATCGCATCGGTATGCTTATGTGCCGACATAAGGCTCCTCCTTATCCCATGTACTCTCCGTTGAAGCTGACGAGCACCGCGCTTGTAACGCCCTTCATTTCGCAAAGCTCGTTTACAAAATCCGTATTGTCGTCCTTCAGACGGATTTCAAAATTCAGCTCAACACTGCCTTTTTGCGCCGTTTTGCTTTTTACAACACAGCGATTTGTTCGTTTCTCAAGATACGCCTTTGCCGCCCTCTCGCTCTCATGGCTCTCGCATTGCAGCACCACGATATACGGATTGCTGTGAGACTTTCTGTTGACAAATACGAGAAGAATCAGCCCGATAATGACGCTGCCTATGACCGCAAGAGGAATCATTCCCGCCGCAAGGACTATGCCGACTGCAATCGACCAGAACAGAAAAGCGATATCAAGCGGCTCTTTAATCGCCGTCCGAAAACGGACGATGGATAGCGCGCCGACCATACCGAGGGAAAGCACCACATTCGAGGTAACTGCGAGAATCACAACAGTTGTAATCATAGTAAGCGCAATCAGAGTGACCCCGAAGGAGGACGAGTACATCACGCCGTTGTACGTCTTTTTGTAGATAAGGAAAATAAAGATTCCGAGTCCGAACGCCAATACAAGCGACAGCGCCATGTCGAAAATTGTCACGCTCGAAATGTTCTCTAAAAAGTTTGATTTAAAAATATCACTGAATGTCATGGTTTTTATTCCTTTCTGAGTTGATTATCAGCCGTAAATGCGGCACTGAGCATATTTTGAGAAAGCGGACGCCCTGCGCCCTGTCATCTGAACGACATCCCGAATCACGTCCGGGATAAAAGTGTCCCATTTCACTTCCATTAACACCGGAGCATCTCCTGCCGGAACCGTCACGAGTCCGGGGTTTAAAAAATCGGTACAGCCGAGAGCGGTTCGGAGTCCGTAATCAAAGGTGATTCGGACGTTTCCCGGCCTGTAAATAAACGGCTCTCTGATATAGTCCACGACGACCTTTGGCCGAAGTCTTTCCGTTTTCATTTTATAGCAGAGCTCCTGCAAAAGCGGCGGAGCGCTCCGCAATTCTTCGGGAAGTTCTCCGTTTACAATCGCCTGCGCCGACTCGACCGATATCTGCAAAGACTCTTTGCTGCATAAGCCGTTCAGCTTGCTCTTTTTCTCAAGGCACAAAAAGCCCGTATCACCGTTGTAATAGCGGATGCGGAATTTTTCACGCCTGCTCACACCGTCGATTTTCTCACGGAGCGCGCGGTCTCCCGGGGTGTCAAAGTACAGACTGCGAATGAGATATTTTCCGTTTACGGCATGTTCATCGGGCTCCGTAATAACCCGAAGCCTGCTGCGCAGCGCCGTAAGGTCGGACATGTTCAGCTCTATTTTGTATTCATGACGAAAGCTCACTTTATCGCCTCCTTCTTTCTTTTTTCTTTTTTCTTCTTTCACCGAAATAATGCGCCGAAAGCCTTAGCGCAGCCTTAGCAAAAATAAAAAAAGCCTGCTAATTTGCAGACTTTTTTGCGTTTTGCGGAAACGTTACGGTAAAGGAGATTTGATTTGGCGGAAAATAGGCGGCGCGAACGGCTCCCCCGTGCGATTCGGCAACGGTTTTTGCAATCGAAAGCCCGATTCCGTAGCCGCCGCTTTCATGTGTCCGCGCGGCGTCTCCCCGAAAGAAACGGTCAAAGAGCTTTTCGGGAGGACAGTCGGGCAGCCTCTCGCATTGATTTTGAACGGTGAAATCGACCTTTCCCCCGTCGCGCCGACATGAAATCAGTATTTCTCCCCTTGGCGGCGAATATTTTACCGCATTGTCAAGCAGAACAAAGAGCAGCCGTCGGATTTGCTCCCTGCTTGCGCAAAGTGAGACGTCGGGCTCGATTTGACATGACAGCCTCAGCTCCTTTTGACGCATCGGCTCGGAAAACGCTTCCGCCGCCTCCGAGATTTCCGCTGAAAACGAAAAATCCTCCGTGCCGGGAGGCGCCTTGTTTTCGTCCGCCTTGGCAAGGGTCAAAAGATTCTGCATAAGCCCGTCAAGGCGTACCGTTTGCTCTCTTATATTTTTCAGCCATTTGTTCTCTCCGAGATAAAGCTCCATCGCCTCGGCATTGGCAAGGATAATGGCGAGCGGCGTTTTAATCTCATGCCCCGCGTCCGTAACGAACTGCTTTTGACGCTCTATGTTTTCAGCAATGGGACGAATCGCCTTTTTTGAAATCAAAATGACAAGAAGAAGCATTGCTGCAAAGCACAAAACGCCGACCGTAACCGAAAAGAACGCTACCCTGAGAACGGAGCGCTGCTGCATTGTCGTGTCCAAAAAAAGATAAATAAAGCTTCCGTCAGCCCTGTTCTCGGCGGCGCGAAACAGAAAATTCCGTACTTTCCCCTCGGTCTTATTTTGCTCTGCGGCGGCAGAGCAAATGCTTTTTGCCTCGTCGTCGGAAATATCTGCAATCCTTTCGGTATTTACTCCGATAATCGTATTATCCTCTCCGAGCCGAACGGTAAAATAAACCGCCGACATTTTGGTATTGGCGTCCGTCCGCGGGACGAGAAAATCCCGCGGGCGCTCTTCTCTCGGCGGCGGCAGCCTCAGCTCCTCATTCATAAGCATATTCAACGTTTGCCTGCTCTGCCGCTCGGACAGCAGAACGTTTCCGACATTGATTGCGCCGAGAAGAACCGCAAGCAGAATGCCGACGGCAAGCATAGCAGAGAAAATAAATCTTTTTTTCAGCGCTTTTATCATGGTACGACCTCCAGGGTATATCCGATACCGCGCTTCGCGCGAATTTCAATATTTGCATGAAGCGCGGCGAGGCGCCGCCTGAGATAAGAGATGTAGACCCACACGACGCCGATATCAGCCTCTGTGTCATACCCCCATACCTTTGTCAGAATATCCTCCGTGGAGAGATATATCCCGTGATTCAGCATGAGAAGCTCCATGACCTGATATTCGAGCTTGGAGAGCGCCACGCTCTCCTTTGAGCAGGATAATTCACAGCTTTGCATATTCAGTGAGATATTTCCGAAGGACAGTACGTCGGGCGTAAAGGTTTCCCTGCGGCGAAGCATCGCGCGCACACGCGCCAGCAGCTCCTTCATACTGAACGGCTTTGGCAGATAGTCGTCAGCGCCCGCGTCGAGCCCCGCTACCCTGTCCTCCACCTCCGCTTTTGCCGTCAAAAGCAAAACGGGCACTTTATTTCCGCTCTGCCTCAATTTTGTCAGCACTTCAATGCCGTTTAGCCCCGGCATCATAACATCGAGGATGATTCCGTCATACTTCTCAGATACGGCATAGTCATAGGCGTCGTTTCCGTTATACACCGTGTCCACGGTAAATTTATGGTACCGCAAAATATCGCTCACGGCCTCCGCCATGCTTTTTTCATCTTCCGCATATAAAAGCTTCATCGGGCTCACCTCCCGATTTTATTATATTCCGCAACCTTAGCTGAACCTTAACGCGATATGTCGGCGGTTTTCGCCCGAAAATTCTGATTTTTCTATTTTTCAAGATACGCGCACTCGGCGACGGCTGAGAATATATTCATTGAGAGCGCTTTTCTGTACTCCGCGTCGGAAAGATTTGAGACGTCCTCCGGGTTTGAGAGAAAGCCGCACTCGACAAGAACGGAGGGCACTGTCAGCTTTGACAGAATAAAAATCGAGTCTCCCGATTTTTTTGTCTGCCTGTTATTGTCGGGCTGAAGATATGTTTTTGTGTATGTCTGTATCCTGTCGGCAACAGCTTTGCTTTCGGAATTGTTCGGAGAATAGTATACCTGAAGCCCCTTGTACTCGCTCTGAGGAAATTTGTTCATATGTATTCCGAGGTAAATTCCTCCGTTTTCCTCGTTTGTGAATCTCACTCTGTTTCTTAGGTCATAAGTCTTTTTTTTGCCCTTGTAGTCCGTAAGGTCGCCGTACATATCGTAAAGGAGAGTGTCCTCGGTGCGTGTCATTTTTGCGGGAAGACCCATTATTTCGCACAAATCGTATATATTGCGGGAGAGCGCGAGATTCAAATCCTTTTCGACAGCGTCCCCCTCTGAGCAGCCGCCGTCCTCCCCGCCGTGGCCAGGGTCTATTATAACGACGGGCAGCGACGTCACAGCAGACGCAGTCTCGGCCGCGCGCTTTTGCGAGAGCTCGTTTATATATCTGTTAAGCGTAACTCCGATGAGAAACGCCGCCGCGGCAAATATAAGAGTGAAGAGAATAATTCCGAGCATAAACTCGAAAACATTTTCCTTTTTCCTTTTTTTGACTGCCGTTTCCATATTTTCCTCCATATAATCATATATTCATATATTTATATTTTATTTATCGCAAGGCAGACATGTATTAATTATCAATAAATAATAAATATCAATAAATTATATGAGATACGCGTTTCTTTATGCTTCGGAAAAAGAGAAGTACAATATAAAAAGCGGGGGCTCGATTCACAGCCGAACTCTCCCGCTTTTTTATTTTTTAATCTCTTTATTTTGTTATCTTTGGATTTTACTTTCCGTCCGAATTATCCGAATTATGCGAATTATGCGAATTATCCGAATTATCCGAAGTATTCGCGCGGTGTTTTTTCTTTAACTCTTTTCTCGCCTTTCTTTCCTCGCGCTTTTTAAGACGGCGCTCCTCCTCTTCAAGCTTTTCGGCAACCCTTTTATTTCTTGCGGCGCGCGCCTTTAAAGCGAAAACGGCTATGACGATAACAGCAAGCGCAAGGGCGGCGGCTACAGATGCTCCGACAATCAGTACAATATTTCTCGGGTCGCGAAGAGTCTGCGCGCTGTAGTCGTATACATACTCGCCGTTTGCCTTTTTTGTGAAATACTCGTTTGTGTCTATTTTGATGCAGTAGCTCTCAAGGAAGGAGTCGACTTTGTTTACAAGCAGCCGCTGTCTGAAATTTTCAAGCGAGCCGTAAGTGCTGACGGCAACCTGCTCGCAGAAATCGGTGTCACTCGTTTCGTATTCCGCGCCGAGCCCGACGAGAGCGCTGTAGTACTCGTCGTCCGCAACGTATATTCCCTCGCACCTCGCTATATAGTACGCTCCCATATTTTCCCTGAGGATTAGAAGTACCCTTGCGTCGATGTCGTCCCTGAAATCGCCGATATTTTCATATCCGAGAACGTTCAGCGCGTACTCGTCGACAGTCATATCGCTTGCGTCCGCCGCGGACTTGTAGGAGTTCATAATGCGGTCGACCTCTTCGGTGTACTCCTTTTGCGGAATTTCTATAAGACGTATATTATTCCGCAGATAATCCCATATTACGTCTGTTTCGTAATTTTCAAGGCTGACGCCGTAATCGTGAGTGAGCTGAGTCATTATTTCGGAGTCGTATGCCGCGGTGTCCGACGAGCCGTAGTACTCCGATACGAAATCGTCATCGTACTCCTTCAAATCTAATCTGCGAATTGTCTCGAGAGTTACGGTAAACTCCCCTTCCTTTCCCGAAAGGACAACGTTTTTATAAAAAGGAACGGGGAATTTAAACTTTACGGTTTTCGTCTCACCGGGGGTCATACCGATCATCGCGTCGTCGATTTCGGGCACGTCAAACTCGTTTACTCCGACCATAAAGTTACGAAGAGAGGTCTGACCGTTTGAGCACATGTCTGAATATAAATACCCGTCTACCGTGCAGTAATAGTCCGCGACAACAAGGTCATAAGCCTCGATGCCGCCGTCGGTTACCGACGTCTCATCAGAAAAATACGAAAGCTTTTTGTATCTTTCGTTTTCAACGTCCTCATCAGTCGGAGTGTACGTTACGTCGGGAACCTCGATTCCGATATATTCGGGCATGTCGATATACTCCGTCAAATCATAGGCATATTTACCGCCGTTTGCCGCCTCCGCGACGCTTTTATCGGCGGCGCTTTTTGAATTGTAGTCACGGTATCTCGCTTCAACGCTTTTTGTGCACGAGGTGAGGCAGGCGCTTATAAAAACGACCGCGAAAACAGCCGATAAAATTCTTTTGAAAAAGCCCTTTTTCATAAATCAAAACTCCTTTGAGGTCCCTTTAAGTCAATTGTTTACTTGCTTTTATTTATAAATACTTATTTATTTTACTTTATTTTACCACAATATCCGTTTTTTGTCACTGCTTTTATGTTTTATTTCTCATGTTTTCCAAAGATAAATATAAGTAAGAAAAGCAATAAGTAAGAAAGAAAAACGAAAAGCAGACAAACAATTTTTTATTTTTTCTTTTATTATTTCCGTTTTTTGTTATCTGCCTTATTACTATTATTTATTATTTACCGTTTTTGCTGTTTTCCGTTTTTGAGCTCGATTCCTTTCGCCAATGCAGAGAAAGTCTGTATGTCACCCACGCAAAAGCGTACATAAGTATTCCGTATTTGAGTATGACCGTGAAAACGTCCCTTGCCATCTCCAGTATTTCAACAGACGTCGGGTCGCCGTACTCGACGATTATCCCGATAAACAAAACGACGGGCGAGACAAGCTCAAAAACGACGGCGGTAATAATCGGTACGAGAAGCCTTGCAGAATAATTCACCGAGCCTTTTTCCGTGTCGGCGTTCAAGCTTTTCGCTTTTTTATTTTCTTTTTTCTCTTTTATTTTGTTTTCTTTATTTTCTTCTTTTATATTTATATCGCATTTATTATCTTTATTATCCTTGTTATCCGAGACAGCCTTATTATTTTTTCTGCGCCTTTTTTGAAAACGAATACGCGGCGCGAGCGCGGCGGCAATATAGGCTGCCGCAAATATCGCCGTGTCAAAAGCGGCAAACTCGACTGCGGTCGCGATTTTCACGGCGTCGCCCGACGATATAGCACCCGACGACACGTCCCAAAGAATACTGAAAGCGCTGTCCGCGGCCTTCACAAGAGTCATAAGCGCGGCAGACGACAGCGCGGCAGACGGTCTGAAAAATGCGCCGCTGACGAACACACAGCCCACGGAAAAGCCGTAAGCCGCGATAAGAAGGATATCGTGCAGAATATTTATAAAGCTGACGTACTCGCCCGTATAAACTACATCGTTGTAAATTTCCGCGTAATAAATATTGAGGGCTCTGAGAAGCGCGGTAAAAACAAGGAATACCGCAAAAGTCAGAAAAAGAAATAATAATTTTTTATTTTTGCTTTTCATACCGCCTCCGTCGGCGCGAGGTTTTTAAAATTTGCAAAACACGTACGTGAATTTTTCGCACTGTGTTCGCACGAACTTGTTCGGGAAGTTTTCGCCCGCCTTGCCCTTGGGGTCCCCACAAAAGCAAAGCTTTTGTGGGGAGTGGCTCAAAAAGGCGGCGGGGTCGAGGGGCAGAGCCCTCGTCGCGCTCCGCAGAGCGCGAAAGCTCCGATACGCGTTCTTTTTGCAAAACTTTTTCCTCGGCTTCTGAGTCAAGAAAAAGCGTCTGTCGGTTAGCATTTAATAAATGGATTGGGCAATAACTTCAAAATTTAAGCTGAAAAATTTTAAGAAACTAACTTGTATGACGCTTTTCTTTGACGCAATCGGCGCAAAGAAAAGCTGCAAAAGAAACGCCAATCGTCGG
>CANRNZ010000078.1 GCA_947632135.1 uncultured Clostridia bacterium | reverse complement strand
CAGGAATGGCTTGGACACAGCGATTTCTCTACCACGGCAAATGTATATGCCCATTTGGATTACAATTCCAAGTTGTCATCTGCTGACGCTATGGTGAACGGTCTGAAAGGAGCGTTAGGCGTGATCTCATAAAGAAATGGCGTATCTCAGTCAAGGGGTACGCCGAGTACATAGGCAATCCTTGTGGGTAAAAAGTAAGCCCACAAACGACTACCATCGCTTGTGGGCATTGTTTTTGGCGGAGAGAGAGGGATTCGAACCCTCGGAACCTTTCGGTTCACAGCTTTTCGAGAGCTGCACCTTAAACCGCTCGGACATCTCTCCAGTTATATCTTCAACATCGGTTCTCAAAAGTGCCTTGGAAAAGCGAGAGAACTGATGGAGAGAACTACAACATATTTACTTTTCAAGGATAGCCGAAAATCCTTGTAAAATCAAGACTTTTCGGAGGGAGCTGTCCAAAGTGGTGCTTCGTTTTCGAGTCAGCCCCGTTATGACCGCTTCGATACCTCTCCGTATATTGTTAAGCCTGAAATTCTGCAAAAAAATCCAAGGGCAGAACAGCAGGACAGAACAGCAAAATATTCTATTTTTGAATTGTGCAAAAGCTCCGTAAAATGGGGATTTTCGGGTGGACAAAGCTGACAGAAGCCGAAAGTCGTTTCGAGTCAGCCCGTTATGTCCGGTTGCGGTGCCCGAAATTTTTTGCTCGCTGCCGCGTCGCAAAATTTCGACCGCTGCCACTCCTTTTTGCTCCCTCCATCCGCCACCGGCGGCGGTCGCAAACGGAGCCGCATCAATTCCTCCCCGTATATGTTAAGCCTGAAATTCTGTAAAAAATCCAAGGGCAGAACAGCAGGACAGAACAACAAATTATGCGGTATTCAATTTTTGAATTTTTGAACTTATAAAAATTTTGAAAAGCCGCGCGGTGTGGTGATTATACGGCGCCGCGATACGGCAGAGCGCGGCAAAAAGCACTAAAAGCACTTTGTAACCGTGATTCCGATGTGTAATTATACCACACAAATAAAATAATTGCAATACTTTATAAGCTTTTATTTGAAAAAGTAAATTTTCAAAGTAAATGCAGCAGTGTGATTTAGATGCTGCATTTAGTGTGAGAAGAAAAATGCGGTAGAATTCAGTCTGAAAAAAGGAGGGTTCAGATTATGAGAAATGCAAATTTTCATAATAAATAAATAAAGCGGCGCGATTTAAAAGGCAAAGAGGGTCGGAGCGCATCGCCTTTCGCCGATGTCCCGAATTCCAAAGGTTTTAAAGGGGCGTGGGGGAGCTTTTTCAAAAGCTCCCCCACAAAAAATTATTAAAAATTTTTACATCTGCTTCCAACTTTATGCGGGATTGTTCTCGCACGGAGTATTTTTCAGCTGCCCGACTTATCCCAATTTTTGGACTTTGTTTCTATTCCGTTGGATATCCACTCACCGCTGCTCCAATTAACGGAGCAATCAAATGAATTTTCGTATTTGTCGCCGTAAATATCAACAGCGTAAATTTTCCCGCTGACAAGATATACGTCGGGGCAATACGCGCTGTCTTCTTCTACAGTTCCCGTTTTTTGTACTCTTGTTATGTGAACCTCTGAGTGCGACAGGGACTTGCCTCCGATTGTATAGGAAAGAAAGAACAAGGCCCCTTCATCTCTCACCACTTGCTCCACTTCATCTTCTTCCGTTTTTTCTTCGCTTTCCGCCGCGCAGCCCGGCGCGGTAATAATAAGTGTCAAGCAAATCGCAAGCAAAGTCACGAAAGAAAAAAATTTAAATAGTATTTGTTTGTTATTTTTGCTTTCCGTATTGCTCATGTCGGCTTCTCCTTTTCTAATTGTTTTTTTTATTATAATTCCGATTTGGAATTTTGTCAATATAAAATCCTAATATAATTCTAAAAAAGAATTATGTTGGGGACTATTATGAAAACAAGAAGCAAGGAGTACGGAAATTACAATCTAATAGGCCGCAGAGTTGAGGATTTGCGTAAGGAGAGGGGAATTAAACAAAAAGATTTCATCGCGCAGCTGCAATCGGCAGGGCTGGACATTAACCCAACCAGTTTTTCCAAGCTGGAAGGGCAGATTCGCGCCGCTACCGATCGGGAGGTTTATATTATTGCTCGGGTATTAGGCGTTAAAATGGAGGAACTGTTCCCCAAACTCTGAGCGCTCTTTTGAGCCGCGCAGCATTTCCGTTTCTTTTTTTATTTTCTGCAAAGCGGCGCGATTTAGAAGGCAAAGAGGGTCGGAGCGCATCGCCTTTCGCCGATGTCCCGAATTTCGAAGGTTTTAAAGGGGCGTGGGGGAGCTTTTTCAAAAGCTCCCCCACAAAAAATTAAAAAAAATATAATATTTTATCAAGCCTCCAACACGGCGGATTTCATTTGTCTTATGTAATCGGCGACATATGGGACGCTGTCTCGCCCGTACTTTTCGATTATTTTGACTATCGCCGAGCCGACTATCGCTCCGTCGGAAAGCGACGCCATTTTTTTTGCCTGCTCGGGAGTCGAGATTCCGAAGCCTACGGCGCACGGCACGTTCGTGTTTTCTCTTACGACCGAGACAATCGAGGACAAATCGGTCGTGATATTCGCTCTTGTTCCCGTTACGCCGAGGCTTGAGACTATGTAGACAAAGCCCGAGGCCTCCCTTGCAATCATTGCGACTCTGTCGCGGGAGGTCGGCGCGATAAGGGAAATAAGGTCGACCCCGTACTCCCTGCACTCGGGCAGAAACTCGCCCTTTTCCTCAAAGGGCAAATCGGGCAGAATTATTCCGTCGATACCGACCTTTTCGCATTTTGAGATAAACCTTTTTGCGCCGTATGAAAAGACGACGTTTGCGTAAGTCATGAAAACGAGGGGCTGCGAGACGTCGCGCCGCAAATCGCCGACGAGCTCGAACACCCTGTCCGTCGTAATTCCCGCGGAAAGGGCGCGAAGATTTGCCCCCTGAATTACAGGGCCCTCGGCGGTCGGGTCGGAAAACGGTATACCGAGCTCGATAAGGTCGGCTCCGTTTTCCGCCGCCGCGCGGACGACCTTTGCCGTCGTCTCGGTATCGGGGTCGCCGCATGTGAAAAACGGTATGAAAGCCTTACCGTTTTCGTTTTCAAACGCTTTTTTTATGTTACTCACGGATATCCTCCCCTCTGTATCTCGCTATCGCCGCGCAGTCCTTGTCGCCGCGGCCCGAGATTGTGATGACGATTATATTATCCTTTGACATTTTCGGCGCGAGCTTCATCGCGTGCGCCACGGCGTGAGCCGATTCTATCGCGGGGATTATCCCCTCCGTTTTTGACAGGTACTCGAACGCTTCGACCGCCTCGCTGTCAGTCACGGGGACGTATTCGGCTCTTCCGATGTCGTGAAGGTAGGCGTGCTCGGGGCCGATTCCGGGGTAGTCAAGACCCGCCGAGATTGAGTAAACGGGAGCTATCTGACCGAACTCGTCCTGACAAAAATAAGATTTCATGCCGTGAAA
This sequence comes from uncultured Clostridia bacterium, assembly GCA_947632135.1. Lineage (GTDB taxonomy): Bacteria > Bacillota > Clostridia > Oscillospirales > CAG-272 > RUG14199. Next base: position 6,271 of record CANRNZ010000078.1, on the reverse strand, counting down.
GATTCCGAGCCTTCCCGTGTTGACTGTCGCCGCGGTCTCGAAGGTGTCAATTCCGCGCCCCGCCGCCTCGCAGCCGATAAGCCTTACGTCCTTATCCTCCAAAAAGTCATAAAACGAGCCGATTGCGTTCGAGCCGCCGCCGACGCACGCGATAACGGCGTCGGGAAGGCGCCCTTCTGCTTCAAGGAGCTGCGCCTTTATTTCTTTTGATATTACGGACTGAAAGTCGCGGACTATGGTGGGAAACGGGTGCGGGCCCATTACGGAGCCGAGGCAGTAATGGGTGTCGTCAATGCGGCTCGTCCACTCCCTCATCGCCTCGGAGACAGCGTCCTTCAGAGTTGCCGTGCCGCTTTTTACCGGAACGACCTTCGCCCCGAGCAGACGCATTCTGTATACGTTCAGCGCCTGGCGTTTCGTGTCCTCCTCGCCCATGAAAACGACGCACTCCATGTCCATAAGCGCCGCCGCGGTGGCGGTGGCGACCCCGTGCTGACCGGCGCCCGTCTCGGCGATAAGTCTCGTCTTGCCCATTTTTTTGGCAAGCAGCGCCTGACCGAGAACGTTGTTTATCTTGTGCGAGCCAGTGTGGTTCAAATCCTCGCGCTTGAGATATATTTTCGCGCCGCAAAGGTCCGCCGTCATTTTTTTTGCAAAGTACAGCCCCGACGGGCGCCCCGCGTAATTTTTCAAAAGCTCGCCGAGCTCCTTTTTGAAATTTTCGTCGTCCTTTAACCTGTTGTACGCTTCCTCAAGCTCCAAAACGGCGTTCATCAGCGTTTCGGGAATATACCTGCCGCCGTGAACCCCGAATCTTCCCGTTTTATTTGCCGTATTTTCCGTTTTTGATATTTCCGTCTTTTCCGAAAAATATCGTTTATTGTACGTTTAAAAGTTTAAGATTTCCGCCGCTTTTCTTCGAGAATTTTGTCGGCGAGCCTCACGGCGAGGACAAAATTCCTCATTTTCACGGGGTCCTTCGCGCCGAGAGTTTCGATTCCCGAGCTGACGTCGACTCCGAACGGCGCGAGAGTCAGGACGGCGTCCTTCACGTTTTCGGGGGTGAGCCCGCCCGCGAGGAAATATTTGCGCCCGAGATTTTTTGCAAGAGACGTGTCGAAGCTCTTTCCGCTGCCGGCGTTTGCCGAGTCAAGGAGAACGGCGTCGGCGCTGCTGCGGCGCGCCGCCTCGGCGTCGTCTTTGCTTTTCATTCCGATGGCCTTTATTATCGGCGCCGACGTCAGGCGCCGCAGCTCTTTTATATATTCCTCATCCTCGTCGCCGTGGAGCTGAATTATGTCGATTATTTTTTCGTCTGCAAGGTACGCCGCGGCGCGAGGCTCCTCGTTTACGAAAACCCCGACGGCGCGTATCCCGCCCGACAGCGCGCTTTTAAGTCGTAAGGCCGCGTCGGGGGAGACGTACCTTTTGCTCTTTTTTGAAAATATGAAGCCGACAAAGTCGCAGGAGAGCTCGTTTGCCGCCTCGATATCGCTTTGTTTTGTCATGCCGCAGAGCTTTATTTTCGTCATACGCCGCCCCTCAGCTCACGAAGCTTTCGCTTTTTGTCGTCCGCTCTCATAAGCGCTTCCCCCACAAGGACGGCGTCGCACCCCGCGCGGCGCAGCGCGTCAACGTCGCCGCTTTCCGACACCCCGCTCTCCGCGACGAAAAGAACTCCCGTCGGGACGGCGGCGCGAAGGCGGCGGCTGTTTTCGACGTCTACCGTAAAGTCTCTGAGGTTTCTGTTGTTGACTCCGATCATACGCGCGCCGGCGTTGAGGGCTGTTTTTATCTCGTCCTCGCTGTGGACCTCGGTGAGGGCGGACAGTCCGAGAGAGTCGCATATGTTTATATACCTTTTGAGCCTCTCCCCGTCAAGAAGAGAGCATATAAGGAGCACCGCCGAGGCGCCGAGCAGCTTTGCCTCGTATATCATATACTCGTCCACCGTGAAATCCTTTCTTAGGCACGGGAGGGAAATCTCGGAGGAAATTTCGCGAAGATACCTGTCGTCGCCGAGGAACCATTTCGGCTCCGTCAGAACCGAAACGCAGTCGGCGCCCGCCGCCTCGTACTCGCGCGCAATCTCAAGATAGGGAAAGGACTCCGATATTACGCCCTTTGACGGCGACGCCTTTTTGCACTCGCAGATAAAGGCGACGTCGTCCGATTTTTTTATCGCGCGCTCAAAGCCGAAGGGGTCATCCCCGCCGCATAAGGCGTACGCCCTTTCCTTTATCAGCTCGGTTGGGAGCGTTTTTTTTGCCTCGCTGACTCTCAGCGCGGCGTAAGACGCAATCTTTTCAAGAATGTCTGCCATTTTTTATATTCTTTTCCTCGATTTTATCATTTTTTTCCTTTATTCTTCCTCTACTTATCATTTTTTCTTCCTTTATTCTCCCTTTATTCTCCCTTGTTCTCCCTTTATTCTCCGCTCATGAGTTTGTCGCCTTTACAAACTCCTCCATTTTTGACAGCGCCGCTCCGCTGTCGATAAGCTTTGCCGCGAGGGCCGCGCCCTCCCTCAGACTTTCAGCCTTTTCGCCGATGTAAAGCGCCGCGCCCGCGTTCAGAAGAACCGCGCACCGTCTCGCGCCGCGCTCCCCTTTCAGAATACCTCTCGTTATCTCGGCGTTCTCGGCGGGAGAGCCGCCGACGATGTCCTCCTTGCGGTATCTCTCAAGCCCCACATCCTCGGGGGCAACGTCATAGCTTTTGTATTTGCCGCCCGAAAATTCGCACACGAAGCTCGGCGCGCCGACGGAGAGCTCATCGAGCCTGTCACGCCCGTAGACCACCATGCCGCGCTTTACCCCGAGGTCGGACAGAACCGCGGCGAGCGGCTCCACAAGCGACTCGTCGTAAACGCCGAGGAGCTGTCTTTTCGGAAATGCGGGATTTGTCAGCGGGCCGAGAATATTGAACACCGTGCGTATACCGAGCTCTTTTCTTATCGCCCCGACGTATTTCATCGACGTGTGGTACTTCTGCGCGAAGAAGAAGCACATACCGACGCTGTCAAGAAGCTCGCGGCACTTTTCGGGCTCAAGGGAGATATTTGCCCCGAGTGCCTCGAGGCAGTCCGCCGTACCGCAGCTTGAGGAGGCGGCGCGGTTGCCGTGCTTTGCGACCTTCATTCCCGCCGCGGCGGCGACAAACGCCGAGGTCGTCGAGATATTGAAGCTGCGCGCGCCGTCGCCGCCCGTGCCGACAATCTCAAACACCTCTCCCGGGTAGTCGACCCTCAGCGCGTGACTTCTCATCGCGGCGGCGCACCCCGCAATCTCGTCCGCCGTCTCCGCCTTAGTGCTCTTTGTCGAGAGCGCGGCGAGAAAGGCGGCGTTCTGAGTGGGGGAGGTCTCCCCGCTCATTATTTCGTTCATTACGGCGTAAGCCTCGTCGTAGCTAAGATCCTTTTTGTCGACTATTTTCTTTATTGCCTCGGATATCATTTTGTTTTCCTCCGTATTTTCGTATTTTCGTATATTCGTATGTGTTTGCGTTGTTTTTCGGATTTGCGTCAAAGCCCGATAAAGTTTTTCAGCATTTTTTCGCCGTCGGGCGTCATTACCGACTCGGGGTGGAACTGCACTCCGAATATCGGATAGTCCCTGTGCTCTACCGCCATTATCTCCCCGTCGTCCGTTGACGCGGTTATTTTAAGACATTCGGGAAGGCTCTCGGGCGACGCCGCGAGCGAGTGGTATCTTGCGACGGGGACCCTTTCGGGGCAGCCTTTAAAAATGGGGGACGACGTGTCAAGGCGCACCTCGGACTGCTTTCCGTGCATCAGCCTCTTTGCGTATGTCACGACTCCGCCGTACGCGCCGCAGATTGCCTGATGACCGAGGCAGACTCCGAGCGTCGGTATTTCCTTTGAAACCGTTCTTGCGACCTCGATTATTATTCCCGCGTCCTCGGGTCTTCCCGGCCCCGGGGAAATAATAATTTTCTCGGGCGACATCTTTCGTATTTTCTCGACTGTCGTCATGTCGTTTCTTATGACGGTTATGTCGTCGCATATGCTGCCCGCGAGCTGGTAGAGATTGTATGAAAAGCTGTCGTAGTTGTCTATAAGAAGAATCATATGTCAGCCTCCTTTGCCGACTCGAGAGCGCGGACCACCGCCGCCGCCTTGTTTATACATTCCTCGTATTCCTTTTCGGGAACGGAGTCGGCGACAATCCCCGCGCCGCTGCGCACGAAAACCTTGCCGTTCTTTTTATACGCTATTCGTATTGCGATACAAGTGTCAAGGTTGCCCGAAAAATCAATGTACCCGATAGCGCCGCCGTATATTCCGCGCTTGTTGTTCTCAAGCTCCGCTATAAGGCGGCAAGCCATGATTTTCGGCGCGCCCGAGAGAGTTCCCGCGGGGAGCACCGCCGACACGGCGTCGAGCGCGTCGCAGCCGTCCTTTATTTCGCCGCGCACCGTCGAGCCTATGTGCATTACGTGGGAGTACCTCTCGATTGAGTGGAATTTTTCGACCTTTACGGTGCCGAATTTGCTTATCTTCCCGAGGTCGTTTCGCCCGAGGTCGACAAGCATGTTGTGCTCCGCGAGCTCCTTTTCGTCGTGAAGTAGCTCATCCTCCGCCGCAAGGTCGGTCTCTTCCGTTTTCCCCCTCGGGCGCGTACCCGCGAGGGGAAACGTGTGAAGGACGCCGTCCTCAAGCTTTACGAGAGTTTCGGGGGAGGCTCCCGCGACCTCGACGTCGGTGCCCGAAAAATAGAACATGTACGGAGAGGGATTTATCGTTCTGAGCACTCGGTAGGTGTCGAGCAGACTTCCCTCAAACGGGGCGCAAAGTCTGTTCGAGAGAACAATCTGGAAAATGTCCCCCTCCCTTATGTGCCTCTTCGCTTTTTCGACCATCTCAATATATGTCTCTCTGTCAAAAAGGGGAGTCACCTCGCCGACAAGTCTGCCGGGCGTCTCCTTTTTCTTCTCGCCGAAGCGAAGAAGCTTTGCGGTGTCAGTCAAATCCTTTTTTGCCCTTTCATACTCCGCCTCGGCGTCGTCAAGGGAAATATTGGAGATTAGAATTATCTTCTGCCGCAGGTTGTCAAAGGCGACGACCTTGTCGAAAAGCATCAGGTCGACGTCCTTGAAGTTCTCGCTGTCGAGGGCGCCGCCTCTGACGGTGGGCTCGCTATAGCCGAGGTAGTCGTATGAAAAATATCCCACAAGCCCGCCGGTAAAGGGAGGCAGATAGTCAAAGCGCGGGCTTTTCCGACTTTCGAGTATCTCTCTCAGATGACGCGACGGGTCGTTTGTCATAAAGCTCTCGCCGCCGATATTCATAACGCCGTCAATGCACGTTATCTCAAGCTCGGGCTCAAAGCCGAGAAATGTGTACCGTCCCCACTTTTCGTTCCCGACGACAGATTCGAGCAGGTAACAGTGAGTCGACACGTTTTTGAAAATCCTCAATGCCTCAATCGGCGTGCATATGTCCGAGAGTATCTCGGCGCTCACCGGGAGAGTTTTGTATTTCCCTTCGGCGGCAATCTTTTTTACGTCCTCGATGCAGGGTAAAAAGTTCATAAAACCCCTCCTTAGAAATTTTAGATATATTGGGGTGAAAATTAAAAATTAAATGCAATTTACGTTGAGAGTAAATTTTTCGAGATTTTTGAAAATCCGAAAATTTTAAAAATTCGAAAAATTTTAAAAATCCGAAAAAACAAAAAACGCCCCGGACAGAATAATTCTGTCAAGGACGAATAAGCTTAAAATTTTACTTGCGTTATTCGCGGTGCCACCTTGATTCGCGGCTGACGCCGCGCTCTCATAAGGGATACAAAACGGATACAAAACGGATACAAAGCGATACGAAATACCGAACGGTTTTTGTATCTTTATATTATATCTATATCTTCATATATCCCCGGCAACTGACGTATGCCTCCACGTTGCGGAATACTCGGACCCTCGTCCTTTGACCGCACCCTCGGCGGACCATTATAACGGTATGTGTTTTGCCCGCCTCTCAGCAAACGCGGACTCTCTGTGAAAGCATTGCCGTTTTTACTCCCGCTTCGTCGGTTTTATTTAATTTATTTAATTTATTTGATTTATTTGATTTTAAATTTTTGACGCGCAGACTTTAAGGTGAGGAGCGTCTTTCGTTCTTTCGTTACAAGTCATTGTAGCACCGCCGCGGCGCTTTGTCAAGTAAAAATTTTGGTTCTACTTCCAAAATCGTAAAAATGTGGTATAATGAGGACATGGAAACGAAAATAAGCGGATTGGCGAAGCTGTT
>CANRNZ010000077.1 GCA_947632135.1 uncultured Clostridia bacterium | reverse complement strand
GTTCGGGGCGGCGCCCCGATGATTGGCGTTTCTTTTGAAGCTTTTCTTTGCGCCGACGGCTTCAAAGAAAAGCGTCATACAAGTTAGTTTCTGAAAATTTTTTAGCTTAAATTTTGAAGTTATTGCCTCGCCCCTTTACTTGGCGCTAACCGCCAGACGCTTTTTCTTGACTCATAAGCGCAAGAAAAAGCTTTGCAAAAAGAACGCGTATCGGAGCTTTCGCGCTCTGCGGAGCGCGACGAGGGCTCTGCCCCTCGACCCCGCAAGCTTTTGAAAAAGCTTGACCAAAACTTTCCAAACAAGTTCGTGCAAACCTTGAAAAATGCGGGCAAAACTTTTGTGTTGGGTCTGTGCTGACTTTGTGCGTATTTTAATCCTTAAGAAGCGAGTTTTTTACGTCCGTTATGAACATGTGCCCCGGCGCGTGCGATATGGCGTACGGCACCTTCGCGCTCATTACGGCGGACTGCGGCGTGACCCCGCAGCACCAGAAAACAGGTATCTCCCCGTCCTTTACCGTAACGCTGTCGCCGAAATCGGGCTTTGACAAGTCCTTTATGCCGATTGCCTCGGGGTCCCCTATGTGTATCGGCGCCCCGTGGACCCTCGGCATCTGCGACGTGACGGCGCTCGCGCGTATCGCCTCGGCGGGGGTCATCGGTCTCATACTGACGACAGTTTTGCCGCAAAAGACGCCCGCTCTGTCGCAGTCTATATTCGTCAGGTACATCGGGACGTTCTTTCCCTCCTCTATGTGCCTTACGGGAACTCCCGCGGCGATAAGCTCCGCCTCAAACGAGAAGGAGCAGCCTATCAGAAAATACACAAAATCGTCCCGCCACAAATCGGATATGTCAAGTCTTTCCTCCGTAAGGACTCCGTTTTCAAAGACTCTGTATTTCGGAAGGTCGGTCGCTATATCCGCGTTGTCCGCCATTCTTTTTACAAGCCTTGAGCCTGTATCGCCGACCTCGAGCAGTGGGCAGGATTTCGGGTTTCTCTGTGTGAAAAGGAGAAAATCGTACGCCATGTCCTTTGGGAGTATGAGAAGGTTTGCCTGCGCGTATCCGTCGCACATTCCCGACGTCTGTGTTGTTATTTTTCCCTCTCTTATGAGCCGTCTTACCTCGCGCGGAGAGGCTTCGGTGTTAATCATTTTCGGGCGCTCCTTTTTGTATTTACTTTCTTATTTTACTGATTTTTCTTATTTTACTTATTTTACTTATTTTAATTTTAAAAAGCTTACCTTATTATTTGATTATTTTGATTTTTTTGATTATTTTGAAAAGCTGAAATTATAAATCAAAAGCTTCAGGCGGCGCTCTTCTTTTCTTTTCAGTTTTACAGCCGTCTTGAAGTCCGTTTTTTCAAATCTTACCCTTGTCCCGGGTCTTGCCTGAGCGATTTTATACATATCGGCTCCGATTACTGTCGCAATCTTTGCGTATCCGCCCGTCGTCTGTCTGTCGGCAGTCATTATTATCGGAGTTCCCGCCGAGGGTATCTGCACAGAGCCGAGGGCGATGCCGTCCGAGATGATATCGACTCCGTTTTTGCTCTCCGCCTTCTCCCCGTCAAGTCTCACTCCCATTCTGTCCGACTTTGACGAGACGGTATATTCCGAGGAGAAAAATGTGGAAAGCCCCTTTTCGGTAAAGAGGTCGTCCTGCGGGCCGGGGATAACTCTCAGAGTTATACTGTCGTCATAGCTCCTTGCCTCACCCTCCGCGTGTCTTTTTCCGACAAGAGTCAGCCCGACGCTTTGTCTCAGCGGTATCTCATCTCCCCGCTTAAGCGCCCTGCCGTTATAGCCGCCGAAGGCGCATTTGAGGTTTGTCGACATGCTCCCCATTACGGGCGGGATATCAAAGCCTCCGGACACCGCAAGATACGCGCGCATTCCGCTTTGCGCCGCGCCGAGCTTCAGCACGTCGCCGGGGGAGACCTCGTATGAGGCGTACATTTTTATTTTTTTGCCGTTTATTTCGGGCTGCATATCCGCCCCTGTGACGGCTATGACCTCTGTCGACGAAAACTCCGCGGTGACGCCGGTAAGTGTCATTTCGAGGACTCCGTCGCACGGGGAGTTGCCGACAAGGATATTTGCGATTTTCATTGAAAAAACGTCCATCGCGCCGCCGGGGGAGATGCCTTTGCTCATATACCCCGTTCTGCCCGCGTCCTGAACCGTGGTGAGCGCTCCGGGCGCCGTTATCTTCATTTTGAGTTTTCCGGGTTTTTCGGGCTTTTCGGGTGATTTTGATAAATTCGACAAATTCGGTAAATTCGGCACAGTCATTCCTCCGTCACGCATTTGATATCCTCGGGGTCGATTTTTTCAAACTCCTCCTCGGATATGGGGCAAAAACGGATATAATCTCCCGCCTTATACGGAATCGGCTCATTCCGTGAGGCGTCGTATATTTTAAGCGGCGTTCTTCCGATGAGCCGCCAGCCGCCGGGCGAGGCGAGAGGATAGATTCCCGTCTGCTTTCCGCCGATGCCGACGCTGCCGGCGGGAATCAGTGTGCGCGGGCTTTCAAGGCGGCACGCTTCGATTCTCTCGTCCATTCCGCCGAGATACGCAAAGCCCGGGAGAAAGCCGAGCATATAAATAAGATAGTCCCGAGAGGAGTGTATCTCCGTGACGCGGCTCTTTGAAAGACCCGTTATGGCGCAGACGCTGTCCATGTCGGGCGCGTATATTCCGTCATAGCAAACGGGAATAAGGAAGACCCGTTTTTTCCCTTCTGAGCCTTCCTTATAAGAATTTATTACGTCGGATATTTTCTTTTCGACCTTTCTCATTTTTATGACGAGAGGGTTGAAATAGACTGTCACGCCGCAGAACGCGGGGACGCACTCGGTTATTCCCCTTATTTTTCTTCTTTCAAGCTCCGCGGCAAGGTATCTGACTCTGCGGTTCGTTTCCTCGCTTATTTCCTTTGAAAATTCGACCGTCAGAGCGCTGTCGCCGCACGGCAGAAATCTGACGCCGTTTGTTTTTTCCGTCATATGGCACCTTAAATGATATATTGGGGATATATTCGGGATATATTCGGATATAATTCGATATAATTCGGTATAATCTCAGGAAATAACGCCGGCCGCCCCGTCTTTTCTGCCCGAGGTGTCCTCAAAGTATCCGAGCTCGTCTACCTTTTCAAACCATGTTCTGCACTTTTCTTTAAGGGAGAGCGCGCTCTTTACCGTCTCGCGCATAAGCGCGGTTATCGGCATGTTTATCTCAAGTCCGAAGCCGTCGATTGCGGGAATGGTCCAGCCGTACATATCGATCATTCCGCTTCTTGCGGCGCTGACAAGGACTTCCTTTTCAAGCTCGGGCGTGTGCATTATATCAATGTCCCCGAGAATGTACGAAAGCGCCGCCATCATGGCGTAGCAGCCCCAGTCGGAGACTGTCGCAGTTATAATATTGTCCGCCGCGCTCGAGACGGCAATCCCGCCGCCGCAGCCGCAGAGGCACCTTCCCTCTCCCGCGTAGGGAATGTATTTCTCGAGAGTATCGGAAATCGACGCCATGCCTATCTCGTTTCCGAGGTCTCCTATTGCGATATTGAGCACTCCCATACCCTTCAGCTTTTCAAACAGCGCATCCTGCTTTGCCTCAAGGGGAGTTACGTCAAGCCCTACGGCGTTGTGATAGACACCTTTTTTATTGGCGCCTGGGCACTCGATACTGACGACGGCCGACGGCGCGGCGTCGGAAATCAGAGCGTCCGCCATGTCTTCCGCCCTTGAAGCGTCCTTTGTAAAGTACACGACGCCCATTGACGCCGGAATTTCCCTCAGAGCGTCGAGGTCCTCAAACAAATGAAGCCCTATGCACGCCGACAGATTTTCGACCGCCTTTCTGTTTTCCTCGGGGCATATTATAACGGGTCTTGCGCCGAACGCTTTAACGAGCGCGCGGCAAAGGAGCATTGAGCTGACGATTCCGTCCGTTTCGGCTTTTTTGTACGGGCGGAGGACAAAGCCCGTCATAACGTAGACAAAGTCCCCCTCCTTTACCGTGTCGGCGAGTTTTTTTGCCGCGTTGACAGACGTCGGGCAGCCCGTGTACTCTCTTGACGCGCGGTAAAGTATTTTGCAGACCCCGTATCCTCTGGGGTCGAGGTTTGCAAGGTCGTCAAGGCTCTGACCGAGATTCAATAATGTAATTTCTTCCTGAGTCATTTTATTTCCCTCAAGCTTTTAAAAGCTTTTTTCTTTTGAGCGAAGCTTCGGTTTATTTTTATTTTGTTTCCTCGTTGAACTCGCGGAGCACCTCGTCCTGTATCGACCTCAGAAGCTCCGGCGCCTTTCCTCCGACCTTTTTGCCGTCTATTTCCTCGGCAGCAAGGCAGAGAGAGCCCGAGGAGGAGACTATGACCTCGTCGGCGTTCATCATTTCCTCAAGCGTAAACGGTGTCTCGTCGACCGCAATACCGAGCTTTTTGCACGCCTTTATGAGGTGCGCCCTTGCGATTCCGGGGAGAATCAGGTGGTCGGTGGGGGCTGTGACGAACATTCCGTCCTTTAATATATGTACGTTGCTGTGAGCGCACTCGGTGACTCTGTCGCCGCGGTGGAGAACAGTCTCGTCGCACCCCGCCTCGAGCGCCTTCTGAGACGCCATGACAGAGGGGATAAGGTTCAGAGTTTTTATGTTGCAGTGGAGAAAACGGGTATCCTCGAGAGTTATAAGCTTTATCTTTTTATATGTGTCGACAATGTCCTTCGGCGAAATATATATCCAAAGATTTGCCTTCGAGCCGTCGGTCGGGAATACGTGATTTCTTCTGCCGGTTCCTCTTGTCACCTGCCAGTAGACAAAGTTGCTCCCCGTATCCATTTTGGAAACCATCTCGTTCAGAATGGCTTTCATCTCGTCTTTTGTCTGAGCTATTTCAATCTTCAAAAGAGCCGCGCTGTTGAATATGCGGTCGACGTGCTCGTCAAGCGCGAAGATTTTGTAGTTGCGGCTGTACGTCGCGTCGTATACTCCGTCTCCGAAATAACAGACCCTGTCGTTCATGGGGATTGTCATCTCGTCCGCTTCACCGTACTTACCGTTGTAATAGCCAAGGTACTTCATTTTTAAACGTATCTCCTTTCGTGCTCACGCATGAAATTATTTTTATGATTTTTATGTTTTATATTTATATGAACTTATAAATATTTTCCGACGTTTTTCCGCCTAATATACTATCACCGTTGCCCCGAATTATCAAGTGGGAATTTGCATTTTTTATCTTTTTATTTCTTTTTATTTCTTTATTTTTTGTTTTTTAAGTTATTTTTTCGGACTTCTATGACCGTGAAAGGGCGCGGCAAAAAGCGGGAGCGCGGCGTTTAATATTTTTATATTTGTGATATTATTTTACTCCGCGCGAGCTCTTTCTGTCCTCGGGAACGATATCTCCCGCCTTTGTGAGCGCGATTTTTGTTGCGAGAGGCCCTACCATTTCATAGATGAGCACTCCGAAGAGGACTATATTTCTGATAAGCGTCCCCTCCGCGCCGAGCTCCTTTGCGGTGACAGACATTCCGAGCGCGACCCCCGCCTGCGGCAGGAGGGTTATCCCGAGATATTTCACAGTGTTTTTGTCGCAGTGAGTCATCTTTGCGCTGACAAACGTTCCCGCGTATTTGCCCGCGGAGCGCGCGATTATGTAGATGATACCGATAAGGACTATCGTGTAGTCGCCGAACACCGAAAAGTCAAGCTCCGCGCCCGAGAGGACGAAAAACATTATGAAAAGAGGCGCCGTCCATCTGTCGCAGCGGTCCATGAGCTCCTCGGAAAATCCGCAGAGGTTGCAGAAGAGAGTGCCGAGCATCATGCACGCGAGCAGGGACGAAAAGCCTATTTTTACACCGCCGATTTCAAACTCCATCATCGACACGGCGACGGTGAGAAGGACGAACGTCACGGCGAGGGAGAGCCTTTTACTTCTCGAATGGAAGAACCTCTCCGCAAAATCGAGCGCCACGCCCATAACGGAGCCGAGCACAAGCGAGAGGACAATTTCAATAAGCGGCTCGACGATTATTGATATAAAGTCGACGCTGCCCGAAACGAGCGCCTTTGAGATACCGAAAGACACCGCAAAGACTACGAGCCCGACGGCGTCGTCGAGCGCGACTATCGGAAGGAGCAAATCGGTGAGCTTGCCCTTCGCCTTGTACTGACGTACGACCATGAGCGTTGCGGCGGGAGCCGTCGCCGAGGCAATCGCGCCGAGGGTTATCGCCGCCTCAAGGGACATCTTTTCCCCCGAGATAAAATGCACCGCGATAAGGGCGATATCGACGAGGAGGGTGGCGGCGAGCGCCTGAAATATGCCGATTAGAGTCGCCTGCTTGCCTGTCTTTTTAAGCTGCGAGAGTCTGAACTCGTTGCCGATTGCGAAGGCTATGAAGCCGAGAGCGACGTCGGAGACGATTCCGAAGTCTTCCACCTGAGAGAGGCTCGAAAAGCCGATTCCCGGAATGCCGAGACGCCCGAGGCAAAAGGGGCCGATAAGTATTCCCGCGATGAGATACGAGGTGACGGCGGGCATCTTCAGAGGCTTTATGAGCCTTGACATGATAAGTCCCGAGAGAAGGACTACGGACATACTGAGTATTGTTTCCATAAATTGCACACTTCTTTGAGTTTATAAGTAAATAAATATTTTTAAATATAAAATTTCATGGGAAACGGGACCGCGGTGCGGTCCCGTTTGAGCTTTGGAGCGGGGGCTGTTATGCCTCTGCCGCGCCGACGATTTTTGCAAATTTTTCGGGAACGAGGGAGGCTCCGCCGATAAGTCCGCCGTCCACGTCTTCCTTTGCGAGAAGCTCCGCGGCGTTAGCGTCGTTCATGCTTCCGCCGTACTGCACAGTCACGCCGTCCGCCGTCTCTTTTCCGTAAAGCTCGGAGAGGACGCCTCTTATAACGGCGCATACCTCCTCCGCCTGCTCGGGCGTCGCGGTAAGACCCGTGCCGATTGCCCACACGGGCTCATACGCTATAATGACGTTTTTCATATCCTCCGCCGATACGCCCGCAAGGTCGAGCTTTGTCTGCATCGACACTATCTCCGAGGTTATCCCCGACTGTCTTTCGGAGAGCACCTCGCCGAGGCAGAGTATTACTTTAAGTCCTGCGGCAAGCGCGGCCTTCGTTCTGAGGTTTACGGTCTCGTCCGTCTCGCCGAAATAAGCGCGTCTTTCGCTGTGACCGATTATTACGTACTCGGCTCCCGCCTCGAGGAGCATTGACGCGGAAATTTCTCCCGTGAAGGCTCCCTTTGCCTCAAAATGGACGTTCTGCGCGCCGATTTTCACGTTTGTCCCCTCGGCTGCCGCCGCGGCGGCGGCGATATCCACAAAGGGAACGCAGAGAACAACGTCGCACGATTTTGCCCCGGCTGTGAGTTTTGCGGTTTCCTTTACCGCCTCGACCGCCTGAGACGGGGTCATGTTCATTTTCCAGTTGCCGGCTATCACCGCGCGTCTTTTTTGTTTATTCATATTAAGTCCCCCCGTTTATTCTTAGCTTTTCGTATTGTATTTTTTATATTTTATTACTTGTCCTGAAGGCAGGCGATACCGGGGAGCTCAAGTCCTTCGAGAAATTCGAGAGACGCTCCGCCGCCTGTGGAGATGTGAGTCATTTTATCCGCAAAGCCGAGCTTTGTCACGGCCGCCGCGGAATCACCGCCGCCGATGATTGAGACGGCTCCCGAATCGGCGACTGCCTGCGCCACGGTCTCCGTTCCCGCCGCGAAATTCGGCCACTCGGAAACGCCCATCGGGCCGTTCCAGATAACAGTTCCCGCGCCCTCGATGGACTTCGCGAAGAGCTCCTGGGTCGTTTTGCCTATATCGAGACCCATCCAGCCGTCGGGAATGGAGTCGGAATAGATTCTCATGAACGTCGTGTCTTCCTTATACTCCTTTCCGATTACGTTGTCGACGGGGAGCAGGAAGTTGACGCCCTTTTCCTTTGCCTTGTTTACGAGCTCTCTTGCGAGGTCAATTTTGTCATCCTCGCATATCGAGGAGCCTACTTCGTTGCCGAAAGCCTTAAAGAAGGTATACGCCATACCGCCGCCGATAATAAGTGTGTCGACCTTTTCGATAAGGTTGTTTATAACTCCTATTTTATCGGAGACCTTGGCTCCGCCGAGGATTGCCACAAAGGGTCTTGCGGGGTTCTCGAGAGCCTCACCCATTATTGTTATTTCCTTCTTTATAAGGTATCCGCAGACGGCGGGGAGATACGCCGCGACTCCCGCTGTGGAGGCGTGCGCTCTGTGCGCCGCGCCGAACGCGTCGTTTACGAATATATCCGCCATGGACGCGAGTTCTTTCGCGAAGGCGGGGTCGTTTTGAGTTTCCTCTTTGTGGAAGCGGACGTTTTCGATAAGAAGCACCTCGCCGTCCTTGAGAGCGGCGGCTTTGGCTTTTGCGTCCTCGCCGATTACGTCCTTTGCCATCTCGACTTCTGCGCCGAGGTACTCAGAGAGCTTCTTTGCGACGGGAGCGAGGGAGAACTGCATATTGAATTCGCCCTTGGGTCTGCCCATGTGCGAGCAGAGGATAACCTTTGCGCCTTTTTCCATGAGGTATTTTATTGTGGGAAGCGCGCCGACGATTCTGTTATCGTTTGTTATAACGCCGTCCTTCATCGGGACATTGAAGTCGCATCTTACGAGGACTCTTTTTCCGCCGACATCGATATCTTCAACTGTTTTTTTATTGTAGGTCATAGTAACATCTCCATATTATTAAATTATTTTATTTCTCTACCTAATATAGCACATTTTGCCGACATAATCAAGTATTTATTTTACTCAATATTTCTTTTTATGTAAATTGTTTATTTTTCCGAGTCTTTGATTTCGCTGTTTCTTTCTCCCGCCTCATCTCACGAGAGAAAGCCCGGAAGCCGCCCTCCGATTCGTCGTTGACTGAGCTCCTTTCAATCTTCGCCGCAGATCGACGCCTTGTCCTTCATACCGAAGAACGGCGGCTACCGTTTCCGATAGCCGCCGTATTTGTTAGTCTGTTTTGTTATCTGTTGTACTTCTTTCTGCCTATCGCTACGGTGCAGACCACAGCGCAGCTGACAAGCAGCAGAGCGATCCACAAAGCAAGGCTACTGTCATCATCGGTCTGCGGACTGTTGTCATCACCTGTCTGTTGACTGTTGTTATCACCGGTCTGCGGACTGTTGTCATCACCTGTCTGTTGACTGTTGTCCGGATTGCTTGGGCTCGGAGATACGGAAGGAGCATCTGTCTCGCTTACTTCTTTCAGGTTGGCGATGGCATCCCTCAGCGCGTTCGCCGCAGCGCTTACCTGCTCCTGCGCAGCCGCATCGTCACTCGCAGCTTTTTCCGCTTCGCTCAAGGCTGTCTCCAATTTACTCCAGCTTTCCGCTGTATAATCCGCTTTCTTCAGCGCTTTGGCCTCGGTAATGACCTTGTTGAGATCGGTCTTATCCGTCGGATCGTCCTGCGCTGTTTGATTGTAATCGGGATCCGCGGCGCCGCAGATCACGCACTTTCCGTCCACATATTCGTGACCCGTCGCTGCTATTTCCCGTGTTTCGGTGTCGCCGCACTTCGCGCAAGTCGACGTCTCGACTCCCGCCTCGGTACATGTCGCGGGCTCTGTTACGACGTAGTCGCCGTATACGTGACCCGTCGCTGCTATTTCCTGCGTTTTTGTGTCACCGCACTTCGTACAGGTCGACGTCTCGACTCCCGCCTCGGTGCAGGTCGCG
>CANRNZ010000076.1 GCA_947632135.1 uncultured Clostridia bacterium | reverse complement strand
GCAAAGAAAAGCTGCAAAAGAAACGCCATAAGCGGGGGCTCTGCCCCTCGACCCCGCAAGCTTTTGAAAAAGCTTGACCAAAACTTCCCGAACAAGTTCGTGCGAACTGTAAAAAAGGCGCGCGAAAACTTTTGTGTCGGGTCTGTGCGAATTTGAAAATAAATAAAATCAGAAAGCAAAATTATGAAAAAAGTAAAAATCACCGTAATGAAAACCGCGCGCCACCGCGACCTTATCGAAAAATTCGAAAATCCCCTCGAAAACCCATGCCCCATGGTCGAGGGTCAATCCTTTACGGCAAACGGCGCGAATATGCCTAAAGGCTTCTGCGAGTCCGCGTGGGGAAGCATTTACCCGTTCGTTCTTGCCCTCTCCTGCGGCGGACGCGATATCTTCGGCGGCTGGATGAAAAACAAAAACGCCGCGATGGTCTCATGCAACGACGGCTTTCGCCCCGTTTCGTTTCTCGTTGAGGCGACAGATGAGGACGCGGAAAACGAATAAACTATAATAATCTTATAATTACTTATAATTACTCAATTTAAAGGATTGCACCATGTCGGAAAATCACGAATACGACGACATAATATATCTCGACGCGCCGACCTCGGAGCGGCATATGAGAATGCCGCGAATCGAGCGCGCCGCGCAGTTTGCGCCCTTTGCGGCGCTGAGCGGATATTACGACGTGATAAGGGAGACCGCGCGCCTTACGGGCGAGCGAATTGAGCTTGACGGTTCCGAGATATCTCTTCTCAACGCAAAAATGCAGATTCTGAAGGAAATACTAATGGAAAAGGTCAACTCTCTCCCCGAAATTTCGGTCACGTATTTTGTGCCCGACGAAAAAAAGGACGGCGGCGAGTACACGACCATTCGCGGGAAGGTCAAGCGTGTGGACGACGTCGCGCGCCTTCTGCATTTCGAGGATAAAAAGACAGTCCCCGTTTCCGAAATTATTTCAATGGACGGGGAAATTTTCGATATTCTCGGTAATTTCGATATGAGCTGAAATATAAATCGAAAAATTAGAAAATTAGTTAAAATATAAGCCGAAACGAAAGGAGAAAGCCGAAATGGCAAACACGGCAAATATAAACGGTAAAATGGCGCAGCTCGGAAAGGTCCGCTCGGTTATAAGGGACATTTTCGAGTATGCAAACAACAGGGCAAAGGAAATAGGACGCGAAAACGTTTTCGATTTCAGCCTCGGGAATCCCAGCGTCCCAACGCCCGAAAAGGTAAACGATACAATCGTCCGCCTTGTGAAGAACGCCGACTCCGTCGCGCTGCACGGATACACGTCGGCGCAGGGGGACGAGACGGTGAGGGAGGCTGTCGCCGAAAGTATCAGGAGGCGCTTCGGCGCAGACGTCGACAAAAACGGCATCTATATGACCTGCGGCGCCGCGGCGTCCCTCACGGTAACTCTGAGCGCGCTGTGCGTGCCGGGGGACGAGGTCGTCGCAATCGCGCCGTTTTTCCCCGAGTACAGAGTGTTTGCCGAAAACGCAGGAGCAAGCTTCAGAGTAGTCGACGCGGACACGGAGAGGTTCCTCATAAACTTCCCCTCTCTTGAGAAAACAGTCGGCGAGAGGACGAAAGCGGTGATAATAAATTCGCCGAACAACCCGACGGGGACAGTTCTTCCGCCCGACTGCATAAGGCGGCTTTGCGGCCTTCTGAAGGAGCGCGCCGATTTGTACCGCCACCCGATATACCTCATTTGCGACGAGCCCTACAGAGAGCTTGTATACGACGACGCGACGGAGGTGCCGTATCTCATAAACGAGTATGACAACACGGTGGTATGTTATTCATTCAGCAAATCGCTGTCTCTGCCGGGAGAGCGCATAGGCTACATAGCGATTGGGAATAAGATTGCGGAAAAAGAGGAAATATACGCCGCGATATGCGGCGCGGGGCGCGCGCTCGGGTATGTCTGCGCGCCGTCGATGATGCAGAGGGTAATCGGCGAATGTCTCGGGCTGACGTCGGACATATCTGTGTACAAAAGAAACCGCGATTTGCTGTACGAAGCGCTCACGGAGTACGGGTTTGAGTGCGTTCACCCCGACGGGGCTTTCTATCTTTTCGTAAAGTCGCCGGAGGAGGCGGCCGCAGAGTTTTGTGAAAGGGCGAAGAAGTACGAGCTGCTGCTTGTTCCGTCGGATTCGTTCGGCTGTCCCGGTTACGTCAGGATATCATATTGCGTATCTACGGAAATGATAGAGAGGGCGCTGCCCGCGTTTCGCGAGCTCGCAAGGGAGTACGGGCTCTAATTTTCAAAGTCCGCACTCGCCCATCACAAAAGTTTTCGCGCTATGTTCGCACAGACCCATCGGGAAAGTTTTCGCGCGCCTTTTTCAAAAGGCGCCGGGGTCGAGGGGCAGAGCCCCCGTTTTTGGCGTTTCTTTTGAAGCTTTTCTTTGCGCCGATTGCGTCAAAGAAAAGCGTCATACAAGTTAGTTTCTGAAAATGTTTTAGCTTAAATTTTGAAGTTATTGCCTCGCCCTTTTACGCAGCACAAACCGCCAAACGCTTTTTCTTGACTCAGAAGCGCAAGAAAAAGCTTTGCAAAAAGAACGCGTATCGGAGCTTTCGCGCTCTGCGGAGCGCGACGAGGGCTCTGCCCCTCGACCCCGCCGCCTTTTGAAAAAGGCGGGCGAAAACTTTCGTGTTGGGTGAGTGCGAACAACGTGCGAGCTTTAAAGTCTCGTTCCGACAAGCGCGGAGACAAGCCGACACGCCGCCTCGGCGTCCTTTATGTCAAACGTCTCCGAGGGAGTGTGAGTGTACCTCGTCGGCACCGATATGCCCCCCGCGCGGCACCCCGCCCCCGCGGTCTGCATCGACGCGGCGTCCGTCCCGCCCCTTGTCAGTATCTCGGGCTGCCACGGTATGCCGTTTTCATCCGCCGTCCTTTGGAGCAGTCTCACAAAATCCCCGTCGCACATGACGGAGGCGTCCTTTATCTTTATGCACGCGCCGCCGCCGAGCCTTGACGGGCCGTCCTTTTTACCGGGTGTGTCAAATGACGCGCACACGTCGACTGCGACTCCGTAGTCGGGCATTATGCCGTACGCGGCTGTCTTTGAGCCGCGAAGCCCCAGCTCCTCTTGGACGGAGAAAACAAAATACGTGTCGTTTTCAAATCTTTCGGCTTGCTCCAGCGCTTTTATCAGCACCGCGCACCCTATTCTGTCGTCGACGGGGCGTCCCGAAACTCTCCCCGACGACAGGCGGCACAGTGACGGCTTTACCGCAAAGCAGTCGCCGACCGAGACCTTTTTCTCCGCCTCGCGCCTGTTTTTCGCGCCTATGTCGACATAGCAGTTGTCAAAGCCGAGCTCGCTCTTTTCGCCCTTTTTTGCCTTCCGGTCAACCTCCGGCGCCATTACCCCTCTCGTTCCGTTTTCGAAAACGACCTCGCAAAACGCTGCGGCGGTATAGTTTATCCCGCCGATGGGGGCAAATTTTATATATCCGTCCTCTGATACGGATGTCGTCATGAATCCTATCTCGTCCATATGGGCGCAGAGCATGAGCCGCTTTGCGTTTTCCGCGGCGCCTTTTTTGAATACTATAAGGTTGCCGAGCGCGTCGGACGACACGCTGTCGGCATACGGGGCCGTCATTTTTTGTATCGCGCGCGATATCCCGTTCTCTCTTCCCGACACGCAGCGGTATTTCACAAGCTCCTTTAAAATATTATAAATATTATCCGTTTTATCCATTTTTATCTTATTCCTCCCTTTGAAAGCTCGCTTATGACCTCTTCGGCAAGGGAGCGTATCGCGAAAAAGTCGCTCTCCCTCACGACGTTCGAGGCTGTGTGTATATATCTTGCGGGAGCCGAGAGCGCGGCGCACCTTACGCCCGCGCGCGTTCTGTTTATACTTCCCGCGTCGTTTCCTCCCGAAACAAATTTCTTATACTGGCAGGGGATTTTTTTCTCTTTTGCCGTTTTCATTATAAACTCGGTAAATTCCCTGTCGTAAAACGTCGCCCTGTCGGCGAGAGACAGCGCCCCGCCGCGCCCTTGCCTTGCGACGACGGAGTCGTCGCCGACCCCGTCGATATCGGCAACCGCCGTCGACTCGAAAACTATCGCATAGTCGGGGCATACCTTGTACGCGGCGCACCTCGCGCCCGAAAGCCCCGTTTCCTCCTTGCAGGTAAAGGCAAAGTACAAATCGAAGGCGAGGCTCTCTCTTTGCTCCCACACGTCCCTCATGATGTCGCACATAACGGCGCACCCGAGCCTGTCGTCAATCGCTTTTCCTTTCAGCATTCTGCCGTCTTGACCGAAGCGTATAAAATCGCTGTCCCACGTTCCGTAGTCGCCGAGCGACACGAGCTTTTCCGCCGACTCCCTGTCGGACGCGCCGATGTCGATATACAGCTCGTCCGCATCAATCGCCTTTGAGCGCTCGCTTTTTTCTATCATGTGGATTGGCTTTGCGCCGACATATCCCTTTATTTGGCGCTTTTCGTTCCCGACAAGGACGCCTCTCCCTTTCCACACTCTCGTGTCTCTCCCCGAGAGAAGAATCGGCTTTAAATACCCGTCGTCGGTGATTTTGGAAACGATAAAGCCCACCTCGTCCATGTGGCTCGATAGAAGAAGGCGCCGCGGCGACGCGGCGCCGCTCGGCGCCTTGCTCCGTTTATTTATTTTAAAAATAAGGCTCCCCATGTTGTCGCGTATTCTCTCGTCGTAAAAGCCTTCGGCAACGCGCAGAATCTTGTCTCTTACGTTGTCCTCGCACCCCGAGGGGCCGAAAGTGAGACAAAGCTCGCGCAGCAGCTCGCTGCCTCTTAAATTTTTGTATTCTTCAAATTTATCGGCCTCAAAGTCCGCGTCCCACTCCGTACACTTAAACGAGACAAACGCCTCGGCTGCGCCGCGCGGCTCGCAATCTGCGCTATAGAGTTTATTTGATTTATTTGATTTTTCCATAAAGCTCACCTACTTTTCAGAAATTGTCCGCCTCAAAAAATTCTCTGTCGCACACGGCCTTTGATATGAGCAGAGCGAGATTTTCGACGTCCGATATATCAAGCGACTCGTTGTACGTGTGCATATTCCCTATCGGCACTCCCACCGATACGCACGGTATGCCGTCGAGCGCGAGGTGGAGCATTGCCGCGTTTGTCCCGTTGTCCGTCGCCTCGACAGTTATCCCGAGCGGTATGCCGTTTTCCTTTGCGATACCGATAATTCTTCGGGAAAGACGCCTTGAGCCGGTGGAGGTGAGAACTATACCGGGGCCCTTTTTGTATTCAAGAGTCTCAGAGTCCTTCGTGCCGGGAGTGCGCGCAAAGCCGACGTCAGCGCAGATTGCGGCGTCGGGCTTTATTTTAAAGGACGCAAGGCACGGCCCCGCGCCGCCTATTTCCTCTCTTACCGAGAAGGTAAAATAAATGTCCGCCTCCATTTTCTCTCTGTCGCACAGCGCCGCCGCGAGAGTAATCGCCGCGCCGCAGGACTTGTCGTCAAGGCCGCGCCCCGCAATTCTTCCGCCGGGGAGCTCGCGGCATTTTGAGTAAAAGCCGACGGGGGTCCCGACGGGGGCAAGCTTTTCAAGCTCCTCCCTTTCGTATCCCGTATCGATTCTGATGTCGCGCTCGTCGGGCAGACGTTTAAAGTCGCCCTGCTTTTGCAGGTGCGGCGGGGTGGAGCACACGACGCCGTAAAGAGTTTCCTCGCCGTATATTTTCACCTCGCACGCGGGGAGAATACCGCAGTCGATGCCGCCAACGAAGGCGACGGACAGAAACCCGCCGTCGTGAATTTTTGAAACGACCATACCCACCTCGTCAAAGTGGGCGTCGAGGAGGATTTTCTTTCCGGTATTTTTCGCGCTTTTTTTGACAAAGACGTGATTTCCCGCGGCGTCGCGCTCATAGGAGTCAAAAAATGGCAGAAGGATATCGCGCAGCCTGTCGCCGCCGCGTCTTTCGAAGCCCGTGACGGACATAATATCCGTAAGGGCAAAAATCAAATTTTTAACGTCGGGTAATTTATTGTCGAGCAAAATTGTACCTCCGAAATTTTAGTGTTAAGGTTAGCACAGACTTGTTTTAGAAGTTTTCGCGCGCCTTTTTCAAAAGGCGCCGGGGTCGAGGGGCAGAGCCCTCGTCGCGCTCCGCAGAGCGCGAAAGCTCCGATACGCGTTCTTTTTGCAAAGCTTTTTCTTGCGCTATTGAGTCAAGAAAAAGCGTTGGGCGGTTCGCGCCAAGTAAAGGGACGAGGCGCAAAACAGGCAGTTTGCAAAAAAGGCTTTCAGAAACTAACTTCACCGACGCTTTTCTTTGAAGCCGTCGGCGCAAAGAAAAGCTTCAAAAGAAACGCCAATCGTCGGGGCGCCGCCCCGAACCCTGCCGCCTTTTGAAAAAGGCGGGCGAAAACTTCCCGAACAAGTTCGTGCGAACTTTGAAAAAGGCGCGCGAAAACTTTTGTGTTGGGTCTGTGCGAACTCAGATATTATTTACCGTATCTCTGAAAAAGTCTCCGCGGCGCTCAAAGTTCTCAAACGCGTCAAAGCTCGCGCACGCGGGAGAAAGCAGTACCGCGTCGCCGCTCTGCGCCATCCTTGACGCGTACAGCACCGCCTCCTTAAAGTCCGCCTCGATGTGTACGGGAATCTCCCTTTTTTCGCTTTCTTTCCCGTTCTCTTTTCCGCTCTCTTTCCGCTTTTCCTTCTCTTTCTCGAGAACCGCGCTTATCTTTTCCGCGGTCGCCCCCGTAAGCGTGACGCTCTTTATGTTCGGCGCGTCGTATATCGCTCTTGCCAGCGGCTCGAACGGGATTTTTTTGTCATACCCGCCGCATATGATATTTATCGGTTTGTCCGTTATCGCCGAAATCGCGGCGGCTGTCCTTGTGGGGGACGAGTCAATGGAGCTGTTGTAGTAGTATACCCCGTCTTTGATTCTTATAAGCTCCAGCCTGTGCTTTACCCCGCCGAACTCCCTTGCGACCTTCAGCGAGTACTCCGTTTCGACAATTCCGTAAACCGCGGCGCACGCCGCCATGTAGTTCTCCGCGTTGTGCATACCGGGAATAAGTATGTCGGAAAGCTTCATTACCGGCGTTTCGCCCTTCGCGCCGCTCTTTCTGTATACGATGTCCTCCCCCGAAACATAAATTATACCGTCCTTTTCGCAAATCTCCTTCAATTCGTCGTCCGTCGGCGTCTCTCTCGTAAAATAAGTGACGGGACACAAACAGCCCCTTCCGAGCTCTCTTGTGACCTCGTTTTTGAAATTCAGCACCGCGCGCTTTGCCCCGCTCAGTATTTTTGCCTTCGCGGCGATATATTCATCCATTCCCGTGTGCCAGTTGAGGTGGTTCGGGCTGACGTTGGTTATCACCGCGACGTCGGGAGGCGTGTCTATTGTCATAAGCTGAAAGCTTGACAGCTCGACGGAGACAAACGATTTTTCGTCCATCTCCCCCACCCTGTGCAAAAGGGGGTATCCGATGTTCCCGCCGAGAAAGATTTTATGCTCGCTGCCCGCGAATTTTTCGCACAGCATTTTATATATTACAGTCGTCGTGGTGCTCTTGCCGTCGCTGCCCGTGACGCCGAAGGTAAACGCGGGGCGCACCTTCATAAAGAGCTCCATTTCCGACGTGATTTCTGCGCCGCGCTCGGCGGCGTCGCGCAGCTCCTTCATATCGGGGCGGAACCCGGGAGAGCGGAATATATAGTCCGCGCGCATATTTTCAAGATACCCCTCCCCGAGCACGAGCGACGCTCCCGCCTTGTCGAAGCCGTCGGCGGCTGCGCCGAGCGCCTCTCTTGTTTTTTTGTCCCTTACCTCGACCTTGGCTCCGAGTGAGGAAAGAAAAGAGGCGAGAGGCGTATTTGACACGCCCGCTCCGAGCAGTACGGCTTTTTTGCCGCGAAACATTTCGGACAGCGTTTTCATGGCGTTGTTCGTTTCCTTGCTTTGACTCTTCGGTGAAATCATTTGCGCGTTTTGCTCCTTTCGAATTTTTGCGAATTTTGCGAATTTTGTGAATTTCGCGATTTATTGCGTTTTATAATTTGCGCTTTGCATCTGAGCGATTCGTTGTTTTATATATAGTATTATATATAGTCGTCCCGTTTTTTGCAACATACACGGGGCAAATTCTTTGTTTTTTATTTTTTGTGTTTACAACAGCCCAAGTTTTTGGTATACTGTAATTTGGAATATTGCCATATTTTAATGATTTTAAAATATTTTGCGATAAATTATTTATATTGTATATAAAAGTATATAAAAATACGGATAATTTTCGATTTTCTAAATTTTTCTAAACTTTTCGATTTTTTTCGAAATTTTTCTAAACTTTTCGAATTTTTTTGACCCGCTGACGGTTTCAAAACAGGTTTAAAAAGCGGAGGGCTTTTTATGATTTTTATGAATACAGATCTGAATACAAATCAAAATATTCCGACGGAAAACGAAAACGGCGGAAATTTAAATAATTTAAATAATTTAAATAATTTAAATAATTCAAGCAATTTAAATAATACGAAAAACTCGCGGTGGAAAACTCATGCCGCCACCGCCGCGCTGGCGCTTCTTCTCGGCGTACTCTGCGTTTTAAGCACTGACAAGTCGAGAGCGCTCGCCTCGATTTGGGAGATTACGGCAATGTCGCTCCTTGCGAACCTCATAGCGGTAAGGCGCACTCCCGCCGCGGCGTATATATCCGTTATCCTGTCGTGCGGCGTCGCGGCATACCTCACAAAGGACATTCTTACGGGTATTATCCCGCCTCTTACGGTGTGCGCCGTCGGGAGCGCCGTCGGAATATGTATAAGAAAAAAGCTGACATTTATAAAATCAGCCGCAGTCGGCGCGGCGGCATTCCTCGTAGTGAGCTTCGTGCCGTTTTTTATAAGCGTTTATATAAACTACGGGAGCCTTATCGAGGGCACGGGCGCATTTTTCTCCGAGATGTTTGACGATATATCGGCGCAGCTGAAGGAATATCTCGACGGATACGGCGAGGTCTCGGTGCAGTATGCGAGCATACGCGAGATGATGTCTTATATGGGAATGATGATACCCGGCATTGCCGTTTTAGCGGCGGAGACGGTCGGCGCGGCGGCATATACCGGCTCATATTATATATCGAGAATGAGGCGGCGGAACATAAGGGAATATTATCCGAACGGCTTTTACTCACCGCTCAGCGCGGAATTTTCCGTATTCTTTATCGTGTGCGCGATTCTTACGTTTGCGCTCTCCTCGTTTGAGACGTCCGGCGCGCCGACGGTATTCGAATGCGCGCTGACGAACGTCTGCCTTATGCTGACAGCGCCGACGGTGTTCAGCGGAATATATATCATGATAAGGAAGGCGCGGGAGCCGAGGGTAGTCATACAGACCGAAACGGGGCAGACAATAGCGCCGATGAGGTTTTCGGCGCTGTGGATACTGGTGCCGCTTGTAATAGTAAATTTCACGCTTGCGGTAATGTTTGCGGCGTTTTACGGCGCTGTATGTTCCGCCGCGGAGGACATAAAGAGAAGAAGAAAAGACGCGGAGAAGTGAGACGCGAGCGCAATGTTCGCACGAACTCGTTTCGAAAATTTTCGCCCGCCTTGCCCTTGGGGCCCCCACAAAAGCTTTGCTTTTGTGGGGAGTGGCTCTAAGCTTGCAGGGTTCGGGGCAGCGCCCTCGTCGCGCTCCGCAGAGCGCGAAAGCTCCGATACGCGTTCTTTTTGCAAAGCTTTTTCCTCGGCTACCGAGTCAAGAAAAAGCGTCTGGCGATTCGCGGTGCATAAACCCTCGTGGCAGAACCCCACCGGCGCTTTGCGCCACCTCCCCTTTCAGGGGAGGCTCTGACC
>CANRNZ010000075.1 GCA_947632135.1 uncultured Clostridia bacterium | reverse complement strand
GCAAACGAACTTGTAACGGTAGGCGCTATCGTAAAGTATATCGAAGAACAGCAAAAGTAATATACTGTTATCAATTGTTCCGAACGTGCGTAAGCGCGTTCGGATTTTAATTCGCTGAAAGCGTCTAAAACCACCCGTTCCAAGGGTGAGACCTGAAAAAGCGGAAGCGTTAAAGAAAAATAAAACTCTCCGTGGTATAATACAATTGCCCAATTGTCTAATACCATACAAGGAGAGTTTTATGTCAACAAAAAATGATGACACCAGTAGTTTATCACAAGGTAAATATCCTTGGGGATTAAATTCAAATTTTTGATTGCAAATAGTAAGTTCGTATAAAAGCAGTGAGGCATCTCATTGCTTTTACTTTTGTTAGTGAGTAGTTCCGCTAAAATTCAGAAATAAATGCTAAAATCTTTTAGCGAACACAAAAAAATACTTGTTTTTTTCAGAGAATATGGTATAATAAGAATGAAGCTTATTAGAGGTGAGATAAGTAATGGCAATCAGTTATAAAAAGTTATGGAAGTTATTGATTGACAGAGATCTGAAGAAGGGCGATTTGGCCAGAGCGGCTGGATTGAGCAATTATACTATCAGCAAGATGACAAACGGAGAAACTGTAACATCAGAAACGCTCGGTAAAATTTGCAAGGCTCTTGGATGTGGCTTTGATGACATTATGGAGATAATTCCAGACGAGGAGTAAGAGATATGGCAAAGGAAAAGAAGGCGATCGCCCCGGAGGCAGCGCTGTGGGCGGCCTGCAATAAATTAAGAGGGAGTGTCAGCGCGACCGATTATGTGAGCGTCGTGCTCGGCCTGCTCTTTATACGGTTCGCCACCGACAAATACGAGATGCAGCGGGACAAGCTGCTCGCAAACCCGGACACGGCGGATTTCGTCGAGAACCCCAGATTTTATACGAAGGACAACGTCTTCTACCTCGGAGAAAACGAACGCTGGGGATACATAAAGGATCATTCCAAGTCGGCCGAAATTTTCACCCTGATCGACAAGGCCTTCAAGTCGATGGAGATCAACAACCCCGCCTTGCGCGGCGCGCTCCCGATCGGCTTTTATCCGCAGCTCCACATCGAGCCGGGGAAGTTTTCCTCGCTGATCGACGAGATCGGCAAGATGCAGTATTCCCGGAAGGACGAAGACGATGTGATCGGCCGCGTTTACGAATATTTCTTGCGCCATTTTTGCATCGCAGCCAAGTCGGAAAAGGGCGAATTTTATACGCCAGCAAACATCGTCGAATTGATGACGCTCCTGATCCAGCCGTACAGCGGAACGGTCTACGATCCCTGTTGCGGATCGGGCGGCATGTTCGTGCAGTCGGCGGAATTTATCAAGCGCCACAAGGGGGACAAGAAGAATATCACAATTTTTGGGCAGGAATCCAATCCCCGGACATACCAGCTCGCCCGGATGAACCTCGCCATACGCGGCCTGAATTGCAATCTTGGGGACGTGGACGCCTCTACGTTTACGCAGGACAAACACCCTGATCTCCGCGCCGATTTCATCCTTGCCAACCCACCGTTCAACCTCAAGAATTGGAGAACGGAGAGCGAGCTTACCAACGATCCGCGCTGGGCAGGATACCCCGTGCCGCCGGTCAGCAACGCCAATTATGCATGGATTTTGCACATGATCTCCCGGCTCTCATACAACGGGACGGCAGCATTCCTGTTGGCCAACGGCGCGCTCGGAGCAGACGGCGACGAGGCAATCATACGACAAAAACTGATCGAGGACAACCGGGTAGAGGCGATCATCGTCCTGCCGAGGGACATGTTCTATGCAACGGATATTTCCGTCACCCTTTGGATCGTCGGCAAGCATAAGAGAGAAAAGACCGTGCTGCGGAACGGGGAGGAGGTCAAGCTCCGGAACCGTGAAGGGCAGGTGCTATTTATCGACGCGCGCAGACTCGGAGATGGCGGCGCCAATGATGATGGGTATGTGCATTTGACCGATGCCGATAAGGAACGGATCGCCAGCACACTTTTTGCATGGCAGTCACCGGAATGGGAAACCACCTACAAGGACGTGCCGGAGTTCTGCAAGTCGGTCAGCATCGAGGGACCCGGAGGGCTGCGGGAGAAGGGATTTACTCTTGTGCCCAGCAAATACATCGAATTCGTTGACCACGATTTAGAGATAGATTACGAAACAGAGATGGCCAGAATTCAGGGTGAGATGAAAGCGCTTATTGAAGAGGAGCGGACAACGCAGCAGATGCTGATAGATGCATTCGAGGGGATCGGTTATGGCATTAAATAAGTACATGCTGGGAGAGCTAATCACGCCTGTCGAGGAAACCAACGAAAGGTTGGAATTCACGGAAGAGAACGTGCGTGGCATCTCAATCCAAAAAAAATTTATCCCCACGAAGGCGGACATGACAGGCGTATCCTTGCGGCCTTATCTGGTCATTCGGCCAGACACTTTTTGCTACGTTACCGTGACATCAAGGAACGGGGAAAAAATTTCAATTGCAAGGAACGATACCCAGAGCACCTTTATCGTATCGTCCTCTTATGCCGCATTTAGAGTGACCCGGAAGGACGTTTTGAATTCTGAATTTTTATTCATGATGTTCAACCGTCCAGAATTCGACCGGTTTGCGAGATTTAATTCATGGGGATCGGCACGGGAAACCTTCGATTTTGCAGACTTCAAGGAGATGGAAATAGAGCTTCCCGAATTGCCCATCCAAGAAAAATTTGTAAGAATTTACAAGTCAATGGTGGCGAATCGGGACACCTACGAAACGCGGCTCGATGAGATGCAGACTGCGTGCGTAGCATACATTGAAGAGCTGCGCCGGAACATGAAATCAACGGCGATCGGTCCGTATATCCGTGAGCGCAGCGAAAGGAACGAAGGCCGAATTGATTTAGTCCTCGGCGTGGACGCGAGCAGCCGTTTCGTTCCCACAAAGGCAAACATGGCCGACATTGATACGGCAAAATACAAAATCGTGCGCGATGGAGAATTCGCATACAACCCGTCCAGAATCAACCTCGGTTCAATTGCGCTCCGAAAGGGCCCAGACTGCATCGTTTCGCCCATGTATGAAATTTTTGAGGTGGACAAGGAGCACCTGCTGCCTGAATATTTATTGATCTGGCTGACGCGGCGCGAATTTTTGAGATCAACCCTTTTTTATGCGGTTGGGTCCGTTAGGGATACCTTTGACCTCGATCTCATGAAACAAGTGGAGATACCGATCCCGGACATGGATACCCAGAAAGCGATCGCCGCGATCCATGAAACATATTTTTCGCGCAGGCGCATTTTTGAGAGCTTAAAAGCGCGAGTGGTGAATTTATGCCCGATCCTGATCCGGGGAGCCACAAAGGAGGGAGAGCGCGCGTGAGTGGAAAAGCATTCAAATATTACGAAGATGACTACGAGCTCGCGGTCCTCGAATATTTGGCCGAGGAGTGGGAGTACACATGCGGATACGACATTCACCGGGAGAAGAGCGAGATCATTTTGATCGCCGATCTGAGGGAATACCTCGCCCGGAAGTATGGCTCATTCACGGAAGGCGAGCTCCAGACGCTGATCGGATACATAACCGGATTTTCAAACCAATCCTTGTACCGGGCGATGAAGGGGACCTACCAGCGTCTGCTCCGGGGATACACGCTGCACCGAGAGGACGGCAGCGACCTTTTCATTGAATTTTTTGACACAGGAGAGGCAGCGGAGGAGATCAACGTCTTCCGGGTCGTGAACCAATACGAGTTCGAGGAATACCACCTGCGCAGGCCGGACATCGTGCTTTTTATCAACGGCATCCCGGTGAGCGTTTTCGAGCTGAAGAACCCGGCCGACGAAGAGGCGGACATCAAGCAAGCGTACGACCAGACGCACAATCTGTACGCGAGGGAGATACCGTCCCTGATGAAGTTCGATCTGATCAACGTGATCAGCGACGGAGCCAACACGAAATACGGCGCCTTATTCAGCGGATACGAGTTTTATTTCAAGTGGAATTCCACCAACGGGACGGACTACGAGAACGCAGATCAGATCGCGGGGATTAAGACGCTGATCAAGGGCCTGCTGTCGAAGAGGACGCTCCTGACCGTCCTGACGAATTACATTTATTTCCCGGACACCAGCAGCAGCGACACGATGATCCTGCCGAAATATTACCAATACTACGGAGCCGAAGCGATGCACAAACACATCGTGGAGGAGTACAACCGAGGCGGCGGCAAGGGCGGGACCTTCTGGGGATCGACCGGGTGCGGCAAGTCATACATCATGCTTTACTTGGCGCGCCGGCTGACAACCGACACCAGATTGCATAAGCCGACCATCGTGATGCTGACCGACCGGACCGACCTCGATGACCAGCTTTCCGGCGATTTTGAGAACGCGAAGGAGTTCCTGATCGACCAGAACGCCCTGTGCATCCGCAACCGGAAGATGCTCCATGATTACCTCGACGGCATCGAGAGCGGCGGCATTTTCCTGATGACGATCCAGAAGTTCAGGGAGGACATCGACCTGTTAAGCGATCGCCGGAATATTATCTGCATTTCGGACGAGGCGCACCGCACCCAGACAAACGTCGAGGCGAAGTACGTCACAAAGGGCCCGGAAACGAAGAAGACATACGGCTTCGCCAAATACATAAGGGACTCGTTCCCGAACGCGATCTACGTCGGATTTACGGGCACCCCGGTGGAGCCGACCTTGCGCGTCTTCGGCGACGTCGTTGTGAAATACACGATGCGCCAATCGCTGGAAGACGGATCGACGGTCAAGATTTCCAGATTGCCCGGACCGCGCGAAGTTCAGCTCGACGAGCAAATGGCGAAGAAGATCGACGAGTTCTATGAGCTCCAGCAATCGGAGGGAGCGAACGAAGAGCAGATCGAGCAGTCGAAACGCGACATGTCGCGCTTGGAAAAAGTCCTCGGCGCACCGGACCGGCTGGACATCGTGGTCAGCCATTTCATCCAGCATTACGAGCACCGCTGCGCAGAGCATTCGACCGTGAGCGGGAAGGCGATGTTCATCTGCCACACCCGCCAGATCGCATACGAAGTTTATGAGCGCATAAAGAAGGCACGCCCGGAATGGCTTGTCAAGCGGCGCATCGCACCGGAGTACGATACGGAGGAACCGGACCGCGACGCCCTCGACATCGAGAAGGTCAAGATCATTTGCACGCCGGACGCCAAGCGCGATCCGCCGGCTTTTCTGGAGCTCGTGGGGGATGACAAGGACCGCCGAGCGTGGGCGACGGAATTCAAAAATCAAAAGTCAAATTTCAAGATCGCCATTTTGGTGGACATGTGGATCACCGGATTCGACGTGCCGTTCCTCGACACGATGTACCTCGATAAGCCGATTGAAACCCACAATCTGATCCAGACCATTTCCCGCGTGAACCGGGTATTCAAGGGGAAGGAGCAGGGGCTCATCGTCGATTACATTGGGCTCGAAGGCGCGATCCTGACAGCGATGAAGTTATACGACGGGGACATCAGCCCAGTCAACGGCATCGACGTGTCATTGGCGATCTTCAAAGATTTTATGGAGAAGATCAACGAGCTCCTATACGAGCTCGATTACAGCGCGTTTTTCAAGGCGGACATAACGCCCGGCCAGCGGCTGAACGTCATCCAGACCGGCGTGGAATTCGTGCTGAAGACCAAGCAGCGGACCGATAACTTCATGGCCTACGTCAAGCGGGCGAAGAAGGCCTTCGACATCTGCATCGGCCACGATCAGATCACCGAGAGGGAGGTCGAGCAGCTGCATTACTACCTGTGCGTCCGGTCGGTCATTTACAAGATGACGATCGGCGACACCCCGGATGCCGAGCTGATGAACCGGAAGGTGGCCGACCTCGTGAACCGCGCGATCAGCTCCACATACAGCGGGGAGGAGTTCAACTTCGACGCCCAGACGGATGACGTGCAGACCTTATTCAGCGACGAATTCTTGGAAAAGCTGAAGAAGATACCGTACCCGAACACCAAGTACCAAGCGCTGATCAAGCTCCTCAAACGGGCGATCAAGGAATTCGGCCGGACCAACATCCTGAAATCGTCGGAGTTTTCAAAGCGCCTGAAGAGCGTGATCGACAAGTACAATGAACGGAACGTGATCAACGAAGTTCAGGAGATCATCGACGACGTCGTGGACACGCTGAGCGGGGAGCTCGAACAGATTTACAGGGATCTGAAAATCGAGAAGGACTCCTTCGAGAAGAAGGGGATCACGTACGACGAGAAGGCGTTCTACGACATTTTGGTGGCGATCGCCGACAAATATGGCTTCCGGAATACGCTGCCAGACGCAACCTACATCAAGATCGCAAAGGCGATCAAAGTCATGGTGGGCAATAAATCGAAGTACACCGATTGGACGAACCGGCAGGACGTGAAGGACGAACTCTACGCTGACATCGCGGTGCTGTTGCGCCGGAACGGATACCCGCCGAAACCCATCGACGAGGCATACGACGAGATCATGCGTCAGGTCGACAACTTCAAAAAATTCAACTGATAAAGATATGAACAGATTTGCTAAAATCTTATGGACAATAGCATCTTATTGTCCGCTATATATCGTGATAACCATTATGTTGGTAGTGGATTTTTTTACTGCAAAATCCATCATTTCGACACCATGGTGGATATTACCATTCGGAATATTCTCAGTTTTGAGTATTTGTGGAAGTTTCTTTTTGATTAGCTATGCTCGCAAACACGTTGCGACGACCACGTTAAATGTGGTAAGCGCTTCGTCAAAAGATACGGAATTATTAGGTAGTATGACTGCGTATTTGCTCCCGTTGCTAACGTTGGTTTTTAATGATGTCAATCAAGTCGCACTGATTTGTTTTTTGGTGATACTTGCGTTTATGTTGCTTTTTACGAAGGCAATATACATTAATCCGATTATCTGCATTGTCGGATATAAATATTATTCCGCGCAAGCTGAAAGTGGTATGAATTATACCGTCATAACAAAACAAAGACGCTTTAATCCGCAAAAAGTTAAAGCAGTAAAAGAAATATTCCCAGAAATATATTTGGAGGTGTAAAATGTTTGACGAGACAAATGAAATACTGGTTTTGTGCGTCAAGGGCAAAGACTACTCTGTCTACAGATTACAGATGGACGCGGAAGCTAAACGTAAGTATTTGCAGCTATTCAATGAGGGAGTGGATAATATCATAAGATTTGAAACTGAAGATAGAGATGAGGTCCAGTTTTCGTCAAGTTATAAACTGAACGATGATGAGGTTTTTACAATACAAGATTTTCAACCTTTGCCTTGTATTAAAAATGCGCTTGATCATCCGGACACATTGGAGCCATTTATTCCCAAAAATCCAAGAGGGGATTTAGAAACCGGACACAAAATGAAAGCCATTTTGGCTGGCCGTAAAATTTCTGATGCCGATTACATAATAGCGGGGCAAAAGTTTTCTGCGACGCAAACTTTATGGCGCAAACCGTTTCAATTGTTTTTAGATGGTCAAACTTTCACCGTACCTCGTCCGAGCTTTAGCATTACTATATCTAACGATGTTGATTGTGTGTTTATTAATGGGAAGTTGTTGTTTTTGAATTATACTTCAGCGAACAAAGTGTTTGATTTGAGTGAGTATTATCGTGCAGCTACAGAGGAAGAAATTCAAACATTTAAGTCCAATCAATTGTTTTACGTTGCAGATGACAGTACATTTGCCCAAAATGTTAGAGGCATTACAATTCGAAAGAAGATTGCTCGTATTTTAGATATGGGTACATTGTCAGGTTGCTCTATAGAAAAGATTCGGGAAAAGTCATTAGAAATGGGGATCAATGTGCAGTTAGAAAACGGTAAGGTTGTTATCCCGTCCACAAAAGCAGATTTGAAAAGTCTGTTGGCATTTCTTGCGGAAGAAATGTATAAAGGAAGCATAACGAACAAGACATATCTGACAAATTCCAGCCGCGCCATTGACCAATAGTAGAAAAAATATTATGGTAGTAACAAAAAGGAGTTAAATATGGTACCGGATAAAAGTTATTCCGAAATCGTAAAAATCATACAGACTGCACGGGAGCGCGCGTATTATAAGGTGAATGAGGAACTAATCAACATGTATTTGCAGATCGGCAAATTCGTGTCCGAAAACTCCCACGGCGCGGCGTACGGCGACAGCTATGTGGACGGGCTTGCGGATTTCTTTGCGAAAAATTATCCCGAACTGAAAGGTTTCACGCGTCGCGGACTATATCGCATGCGGCAATTTTACGACCTTTACGGTGAGGATGAAAAAGTGTCACCACTGGTGACACAATTGAGTTGGACGAATCATCTCATCATAATGTCGTCTTGCAAGACCGCTGAGGAAAGATATTTTTATATGGCACTTTGCGCGAAAGAAAGATATTCAAAGCGCGAACTTGCCCGCCAAATAGACAGCGCATATTACGAGCGCTATATGCTTTCTCAAAAGCCGACGACTCCCGCGATCACCGAGGCAAAGAAAAGTACCTCCAACGTCTTTCTTGACACATACACTTTGGAATTTCTCGATGTTCCCGAGACGGTCAGCGAAAAGGACTTACAAAAATCTATCATCCACAATTTGAAGGACTTCATCTTGGAGATCGGCAAGGATTTTTCGTTTGTCGGCGAGGAATATCGCTTGCAAGTTGGCGGACACGACTATTATATCGATCTTCTTTTTTATCACCGCGGGCTTTCCTGCCTTGTGGCGTTTGAACTTAAGATCGATGAATTTAAGCCGGAGTACGTTGGCAAGATGAATTTGTATCTCGAGGCGCTGGACCGCGAAGTGAAAAAGCCGAATGAAAATCCGAGCGTCGGCGTGATCCTTTGCGCGAAGAAGGATGACGAAGTAGTGGAGTATGCTTTGAGCCGTTCTCTTTCGCCAACAATGGTTTCAGAATATAAACTCAAACTCATCGACAAGAATCTGCTTCAAAAGAAATTGAAGGAATATATCGAGCTTGCGGAAAGAGAAGAGTGATTCACCATTGACATATATTAAAATGCGGATGTAGTGGAATTGCGCTATTTGAGTGAGGAAATAGAAATTATAGTCGCATAATAAGGAGGCAATTTTTGATAAAAGACTGTACCGAGAAAATCAAGAGCATAGCAAGTAAATACGCCAACAATAAGTTAGTATTTACATATCTTAGAAGCCTTTGCGACTATGCAAAGTACGCGAACCTTTCCTATCAACTTTTTGAGAAGGTATATAATGAGCATCGGCAGATAATCGATGAGAAACAGAGTATTTTAATAGAAAAAGCCATATCTGCCCCCAATACGAAGATTGCGATTCATGAAAGTGATTTGCAAAGTGGTTCTATCAACATATGTGGATTAAAAGTAATACGTGATCACTATCTTCAGAAATGTGTATGTGATTTTTTTCACTTTGCAAGAATGTGCACGGATGAAGTTCTTCAACTGATAAATGAGATTTTTGCAGAAGACAAGATAGATAGTGAACACGTAACGCCAGGGAAATTATTAGAGACAATTAAGGATAAAAAAGCGAAAACAGTAGTAGAATATTTGTGGCAAGATAACGATTTACAATATTTAGTGGACGCAGATAACTATTTAAAACATATTAATATTGTTACTATTAAATTAGCAGATATGCCGTGGGCACACCATATTTTCATTAGTGGGTTTAGGAAAAGAAATCATGATTATCCCGCGAAAGAGGTAATACCACTACTTAATACATTATCAATCGCAGTAGGGAATTATTTAGAGCGGTGCTTTGATTGCTTACTTCAATAATACAAATTCTTGATTGCGAAAAGAAAGACCAAATGTGAAGATGCAAATCGGAAGCGAATTTTTAGCGAAATGACATTATCCACTTTTTTGCGAAATCGCATAGTGATTTTCAGAGAAACGGCCTCATAGACATGTGTCTTTTCTGTCGTTTAGAGGAAGAACACCTAAAGCGGGTTTCCCGCTTGTTGAGGGGCGAAGTTGTGGCACTTGTGACCAACTTCCTTATCCTGCTTAGGCATCCGTTTT
>CANRNZ010000074.1 GCA_947632135.1 uncultured Clostridia bacterium | reverse complement strand
GCGTCGGTGAAGTTAGTTTCTGAAGTGGTCAGTGGTCAGAGCCTCCCCTGAAAGGGGAGGTGGCGCGAAGCGCCGGTAGGGTTCTGCCCCGAGATTTTATTCAGCGCGAACCGCCGGACGCTTTTTCTTGACTCAAAAGCGCAAGAAAAAGCTTTGCAAAAAGAACGCGTATCGGAGCTTTCGCGCTCTGCGGAGCGCGACGAGGGCTCTGCCCCTCGACCCCGCAAGCTTTTGAAAAAGCTTGACCAAAACTTTCCGATGGGTAAGTGCAAACTTTGAAAAAAGCGCGCGAAAACTTTTGTGTTGGGCAAGTGCGAGCTTTGAAAAACCTCCCCTCTCACAAAATCCTTGCAAAAATATCCCCCGTGTGATATACTTGAAAAGTAAATAATCGGCAAACGCAAAAATGCGCGAATTTATTTTATAAAATATAAAAAATATAAAATCTCGTCAGCCAAAAGGTGAATTTTTATGCGAGTCAGAAAGCTTTCGGAATATATAAACCTCTTAAATGACAAAAATCTCCTCGTCAAAGTCTGCGGCGACGTACCCGACGCAGACATAACCTGTCTTACCTATGACACGAGAAGTCTTGACGGACAGGCCCTCTTTGTGTGCAAGGGCGCGCACTTCAAGAAGGAATATCTCCTTTACGCCCTCGAAAACGGCGCGGTCTGCTATGTATCCGAGGTCGAATACGATGTCGGCGCCCCCGCCCTCATTGTCAGCGATATAAGAGAGGCGATGCCCGCTCTCGCGGGGCTGTTTTTCGACGGCGCTCAGAACAAAATAACCTCCGTCGCGATTACGGGCACAAAGGGAAAAAGCACCACCGCGTACTATTTGCGCTCCGTTATCGACGAGTATATGAGCGATATCGGGGGCAAAAAATGCGCCGTCGTGTCGTCGATCGACACCTACGACGGTGTGGTAAACGAGGAGTCGCACCTTACGACCCCCGAGGCGATAGAGCTGTACCGCCATTTTTACAACGCCGAAAGGAGCGGCATCACGCACCTTGTGATGGAAGCGTCAAGTCAGGCGCTGAAATACAAAAGAGCGGCGGGGATTACCTTCGACGTCGCATGCTTCACCAATATCGGCTCCGACCATATAAGCCCCGTGGAGCACGCCGACGCCGAGGACTACTACGCCTCAAAGCTGAAAATATTCGACAGCTGCAAATGCGCCTGCGTGAACACCGACGCCGAGCGCGCAGAGGAAACTCTCGACTATGCGAGAAAGAGGTGCCGCGTTATAACCTACGGCTCGGACGAGCGCGACGACGTATATATAAGCGGTATTGAAAAAAGAGCGGACGGAATTTACTTCAACGCGCGCACCCCCGAGTATGAAAGAGAAATGTGCATTACGATGCCGGGGCTTTTCAACGTATCAAACGCGGCGGCGGTGATTGCCGTATCCCTTGCGCTGAATATCCCCGAGAAATACGTCGCGTCGGGGCTTAAAAAGGCGCGCGCCTCGGGCAGAATGCAGCTTTACTCCAGCCGCGACGGCGAGGTTGAGGTAATAGTGGACTACGCGCACAACGAGATGAGCTTCCGCGCGCTCTTTGATTCTGTAAAAGAGGAATTTCCGATGAGGCGGATAATCGCCGTTTTCGGAAGCGCCGGCGGGAAAGCCCATCTGAGGCGGCGCGACCTCCCGCAGATTGCCGGCGCGACAGCCGACAAGATAATTATAACCGAGGAGGACCCGGGGGACGAGCCTCTCGAAAACATATCGGCGGATATTGCGCGAAACGTCCCCGAACGGTGCGCTTATGAGATAATAGACGACCGCGGTGAGGCGGTGAGGCGCGCGATAAACGATTTTCCCGGTGAAAAAAGGCTCGTGATTATCACGGGAAAGGGCGAGGAAACAAGGCAGAAACGGGGTACGGAGTATGTCGAGTGCCCGTCCGACGCGGAGTACACTTTGAGGTATCTTAGCGAGTACGACAAGGCGGCGCTTACGGCAAACTAATATGACTCTGCCCGTCGCTCCGAAAACAAAGGAGCCGACGAAAAAGGAAAAAAAGATAAAAAGATAAAAAAAGATAAAAAAGATTAAAGAAAAGAATAAAAAGAATAAAAATAAGGAAAACGGAATTTGGAATGTGCGGATTTATCGGATATTTTTCAACCGAAAACGTGAGCTATGACAGGGAAAAGGTTCTTGACAGAATGGGCGAGATGATATCTCACAGGGGACCCGACAGCGATGGCTCATTTCTCGACGGCGCGGCGGCTATCGGCTTTCGCCGTCTCAGCATTATAGACCTTGACGGCGGCAGTCAGCCGATGCACTCCCCCGACGGCAGGTACGTTATCGTATTCAACGGCGAGATATACAACTACCGGGAGCTGAGAGAGACGCTTATAAAGGAGCACGGGCTTGTCTTTTCGACAAATTCGGACACAGAGGTCATTCTGAGAAGCTATGAGGTATACGGGAAAAAAACCGCGTCGATGCTCCGCGGTATGTTCGCGTTTGTAATATACGACAAAAAGGAAAAGAGCTTTTACGGGG
Source organism: uncultured Clostridia bacterium (assembly GCA_947632135.1). Lineage (GTDB taxonomy): Bacteria > Bacillota > Clostridia > Oscillospirales > CAG-272 > RUG14199. The sequence goes on along the minus strand of CANRNZ010000074.1, from coordinate 7,668 downwards.
CGCGCGATTATTTCGGCATAAAGCCTTTTTACTACGCTTTTATGGGCGGAGTGTTCTTTTTCGGCTCCGAAATAAAGGGCTTTCTGCCGCACCCTGCGTTTAAAAAAGAGGTAAATCCCGACGCTTTGAAGATGTATCTTGAGTTTCAGTACTCCCCTCTGAAGGAAACGATGTTCAAGAACGTGTTCAAGCTCTCTCCGGGCGCTTATTTCACCTATGAAAACGGGGTATTTTCGGAAAATACATATTTTGAGCCGACATACTCCCCGAAAAAAAGAAGCTTTGACGACGCGGCGAGACTTATCGACGAGACCGTTCTCTCCTCCGTCGAATACCATCAGATATCCGACGTCGAGGTCGGCTCATTTCTGTCGGGCGGCGTCGATTCGAGCTACGTTGCCTCAACAGTCAGACCGATGAAAACATATTCCGTCGGGTTTGAAATCGACGGCTTTGACGAAACGGAGCTTGCCGCCGATTTGTGCCGACATCTCAAAATGCCGAACAAAAAAAAGGAAATATCTCCCGACGAGTTTTTCGACGTTCTCCCGCAGGTGCAGTACCACTCCGACGAGCCGCACGCGAACCTCTCGGCTGTCCCCCTCTATTTTTTGGCAGAGCTTGCCTCAAGGGACGTCAAGGTCGTTCTGAGCGGCGAGGGCGCGGACGAATTTTTCGGCGGATACGACTGGTACATTCAGAGCGAGGCGTCGAGAATATACAAAAAGCTCCCGATTTTCTTCAGAAAGCGCGCGGCAAAGCTATTCTCGTTCTTTCCGAGCGCGCATGTGAGGCACTTTTTCAAATCGAACGCCGAAAACGTCGAGGACACGTACATCGGTCAGGCGTTTATAATGGACGATTCACTTGCCGAGCGCATAGTGTCGGAAAAGTACCGCAGCAAAATGTCATACAGGGACGTGACGGCTCCTTACTACGAAAAGGTAAAGGGGCTTGACGACCTGACAAAGAAGATGTACCTCGATATGAGGCTGTGGCTTCCGGGGGACATTCTTCTCAAAGCCGACAAGATGACAATGGCGCACTCGCTCGAGGCGAGAGTCCCCTATCTTGACCGCGAGGTGTGGGCTGTGGCGAGAACTCTCACAAGTCCTCAGAAGATGAAGGGGCGCCGCACGAAAAGGGCGTTTCGCAAGGCGGCGTTTTCACACATTCCCCTCGACTGGGCAAACAGGAAAAAGGCGGGCTTTATGGTCCCGTTCAGAGTGTGGCTGAAAGACGAAAAATACTCGCGCCGTGTGAGAGAGGCGTTCTCCTCTCCCGCCGCAAAGGAGTTTTTCAACTCCGAGCTTCTTCTTGAGATGCTCGACGAGCACATCGAGGGAAAGAAAAACAACGCGCGCGTGATATATACCGTATATTCATTTCTTCTCTGGTATGAGCAGTATTTCATTCTGAGATGATTTTTATATATTATATATAACCGTATATATTTCCCGTAACCGTCATTTGCAGCAGTTATTGCGGTACGGATTCATTTCGGTGAACATTTTGCCTTCTCATGTAAGCTTTTTTCCGACTTTTAATACAGACAATAATACATAACATTCGAGCATGAAAAGTGATGGTACGGATATGACAAAAGTGATACATTTCATCAAAAATATTATTTATATGTTGTCGTATACTTGGAGAGAGGCTAAAAATATATACGGTTTTACATTTCTTAAAATAATTATTGATACAGCCTCACCCTTTTTATCGTTGTTGTTTCCAAAATTGATTTTGGATGAGATGACAACCGAGCGTAGATGGGAGAGAGTGGCGTTCTTTATTTTTTTGATGTTTGCCGTGCAGCTCTTAATCTCAATTCTGCAAAAGCTTTGGACATACGCTTATGTTGTGAGCACAACAAATACCCTTTTAAATCAAAATGTGCACTTTAAAAAAATATATGCCGATATGGACTTGGAGAATCTCGAGGACGGCGCGGTTGATGAGAAAATCTGGTTTGTACGGGAAGGATTCAATGTAGAGGATTTTATTCTGAACAAAGTCGGCGGATTTATAACGGCGGTAATGCAGCTTGCGGGATATGTCTATATTATCTCGTCGCTGCATCCGCTGATTTCCGTTGCGCTTTTGTCCGTTCTGATTTTCTCAATGCTCCTTACTCGGTACAGAAATAAGTGGGATATTGCGTATTCAAAAAAGACCGCCCGTCATCAAAGATTATTTTCTTATTTTTTTGCATTGATGACGGAAAAAGAATTTTCGCAAGATATAAGACTTAACGGGGCTTCAAAATATTTAAAAACAAAATATAAAAAAGCCGCGGAGGAATATATCAAAGTATACTCAAAAAATCAAAAAAGAGGAATTTTCCTTGATACCGTTGGCGGTATTATCGGAGCATTGCAGACAGTTGTAACGTACGGATACAGCGCATATATGGTAGCTTTGGGTAAAATCACCGTAGGAAGCTTTACTGTATATATCGGCGCGGTAAGCGGGTTTATGTCGGCGGCGTCGGGATTATTAAGCAATATTCAGAGTTTCTTCGTTTCGTCAAAATACGTAAGCGCGTATAAGGAAATTAAGCCCCTTTCGATTCCCTTTTATGAGGGCGGCGAAAAGACTCCCGTGGGCGATAGGGACTTTTTCAATGAAATTGTATTTGACCACGTATATTTTAAGTACCGCGGCAGTGATACATGGGCGCTTGAGGATATATGCCTTACCATTCGCAAGGGGGAAAGGCTGTCAATCGTAGGATATAACGGCGCGGGAAAATCTACTCTTATTAAATTATTGTGTAAATTATATTGTCCGACCTCGGGGAAGATACTTCTTGACGGTCGGGATATCAACACAATCGAACATAATCGGTATGTCGATATGCTGTCGGTTATTTTTCAGGATTATGCTCTGTTTCCAATGTCACTTCGCGATAACATCGGATTAAATTTCAATGTAAGCGATGAACAGATAATGGATGCGATAGAAAAAAACCAACTGTCCGAAAAATTCAAAACGCTGACAAAGGGGCTTGAAACCGAATACAGTCGAGAGTTTGATGACGAGGGCGCGGAATTTTCAGGCGGAGAAAAACAAAAAATAGCTTCCGCGCGAGCATATTGTAAAAACGCTTCGATAGTAATATTGGATGAACCGACCGCGGCGTTGGATCCGTTGTCGGAGGACGCCATGTATCGCCGTTTTGACCAAATAATAGGCGAAAGGACTGCGGTGTATATTACTCACAGACTTGCCTCGGTTAAATTCTGTGATAAAATAGCGGTTTTGGAGCAGGGAAAAGTAGTCGAATACGGGACGCATGCAGCTCTTATGGGAATCAAAGGGTTGTATTATGAAATGTTTGAAAAGCAGTCCGAATATTATAGGGAGAGCAAAGGTGAATGACGATTATTTGACGTTAAAAGAACAGCTGGGTAATCTTTTTTTCCTGATTAAAACATTGTTCCGTGTTAACAAGAGGCTTTTCTTCATTCGATTTCCTCTTATTGTTCTGCAAACAGTTTCCTCTATCATGACCATATGGTTTATGAAATTGATACTTAATGAGATTGCGGGCGGAATAGATGTTAAATACGTAATACTACTGTCTGCCTTGATGGCGGGAGCGGCTTTTTTTGTCAACTTGATTTCACGTATTATTTCGGCGTTTGATAAAAAAGAGTCTGTAAAAACAGAATATCGCCTCAAACTGATTCTGGCTGACGCCATAATGAGTCTGCCGTACAGATATGCGGTCGAACCTCGGACTTTGAATTTTTTGGAAATGGCAAAAAAAGAAAATTCATTTTCAACAGTGCTTTCATCCGTATCCGACTTTATCGCATCAATCATCACCGCAATAACGTACGCTGCCGTTATTATATCCATAAATCCGATTATTCTGATTCTGATTATCCTTAATGTAGGATTAGACGGCATCTTACTCAGAAAAAAAGCCAAAAAAGATTATAAACAGGAGAATGAAATGTTTCCTGTTTACAGAAAGCTTTGGGCGCTTTTGAATGTTCTCGATAAGAAAGAGTACGGTAAAGAGGTAAGAATTAACAGGCTGAAGGATTGGGCTGTGGAAAAAGGTCGGAAGCAAAGCCGCAAAGCTTTGGAATTTGAAAAAAAGGGCACAAAGTTGGACGTTTTTTTCGCAGGCGCACAAGAATTGGCGGGGAATATTCTTAACGCCGCAACTTATTTGATTTTGGCGTTTTTGTTCATTTTCAGAAATTTGTTGATTGGTGATTTCACTTACGGCCTGAATTGCATGCTGAACCTGTCGGGGAACATCAAGGGCGTTATTTCGGGGTGGAATACGCTTCTTAATCACGGACTTTTTTCAAGGGGCTTCAGATATTGTATAAATCTTTCGGAAACGAACAAAGCGTCGGAAGATAATAATGCAAAATGTAATTTGGAAGATATCAAGGACTTTTCGATAGAATTTCGTAACGTCTGTTTTACGTATCCCGGTTCCAAGACAGCCGCGCTTAAAAATATATGTTTTAAAATAGAGGACGGAGAAACACTGTCGCTTGTAGGCGTGAACGGTTCGGGGAAAACGACTCTCGTAATGTTAATCTGTAGGTTTTACGAGCCCGATGAAGGAGAAATATTACTGGGGGGAATGCCGATAAACAAAATACCGTATCAAACATACTGCAAATTTTTGGGGGTGTCTTTTCAAAACAATCGGTTTTTTTCGGGAACTATCGCCGAAAATATAGCATTCGGAGACAAATTTGACGTAAATAAAGTAAAAGAGTGCTTGGAAATAAGCGGTTTAACGGAGAAAATAAACACATTGCCCGACGGAATTCTTTCCACGCTCGGAAGAGAGTTCGACGAGAACGGAACGGATTTTTCGGGAGGTGAAAAACAGAAATTATCAATTTCGCGCGCTGTCTATTCCGAGCCTAAAATCATGATTTTCGATGAGCCTACCGCCGCGCTTGACCCGATTGCCGAATATGAAATAATCTCTAATCTTCGAAAAGCAACCGAAAAGAACACCTCAATTATTATTTCACACCGTCTTTCTTCGGCGAAAGCGTCGGACAAAATCGCCGTATTATCCGAAGGAGAGTTATGTGAATTCGGCACTCATGCCGAGCTGTATGAAAAGGAAGACGGAATCTATCGGCAACTGTTCAGAGCGCAATCTCAGTATTATAAATAGATTACATCAAAACCGTCGGCCGCGAAATGAAATAAAAGCCCAATGGGTTTTAAGTTTTATAAAAAATACATTCATTATTTTATAACCATATAACAATTTATAACAATAACAAGGAAAACGGAGAAAATGATGCAGAGCAGCGCAAACGACAGGCTTTTTATGCCTATAATTCTCGGCAGTGACGAAAACGCTTACGGCACGGCGAGGCTTTTTCGCGAAATATGCGGCGTAAAGCCGCTTCTCGTATGCACCCGCGGGCTTATTCCGACAGTTTACAGCAGTCTTTTCACTCTGAAAACAATCGAGGGCTTCGACACGGACGACGTGTTTTGCCGCGAGCTTTTAAAGCTGCTTTCGGAATACAAAAAAACATATGACAAGATTGTCGTCGTTCCCTGCTCGGACTACTATCTGTCGCTCCTCTCAAGGCATTACGACTCTTTTTCGGGCCTTATCGAAAATAAATTTATCCCCCGCGCTCTTCTTGAGACTCTCGACACAAAGGACAAATTTTACGCGCTGTGCGAAAAGCACGGCATGGACTATCCGAGGACCTACGTCGCCGCCCCCGAGGAAAGGCTCTCGGCGGCGGACTCAATTCCGTTTGATTTTCCGATTGTCGTAAAGCCCGAGAACAGCAACGCGAGCGAGTATCTGCACGCGTCCTTCGAGGGGAAAAAGAAGGTATTCTTTTTTGACGACAAGGAGTCGTACATAAAAACCATGGAGAGCATGAACCGCTCGGGGTACAAGGGCAAAATAATAATACAGGAGTTTATCGGCGGAGGGGACGACTCGATGAGAGTCGTAAACACGTACTCCGACGCCGAGGGGCGCGTGAGGGCAGTCTGTCTCGGACAGCCCGTGCTTGAGGAGTACGCGCCGAAAACGCTCGGCAACTATGCCGCAATAATATCGAGAAAGGACAGGGCTCTGTGCGAGAGAATCAAAAAATTTCTCGAGGATATCGGCTACGTCGGGTTTGGCAATATAGACATGAAGTACGACAGAAAAAGCGGGCGGTATCTGATGTTTGAAATAAACCCGAGGCTCGGCAGGAGCAGCTACTTTGTAAGGGGCGCGGGGCTCAACATGATGAAGGTCCTCTGCGACGACGCCGTGTTTAAAATGCCTTACTCCTGCGCGTACGGCGAGGAGGTTTCGCTGTGGTCAAACGTGCCGAAAAGCGTGATATTCAAATACGTAAAGGACGAGTCTCTGAAAAAAGAGGCGAGAGAGCTTATCAAAAGCGGAAAATATTCAAGGACACTCGACTGCGCCGAGGACTTTAATTTACGCCGCTTCATGTGGATAAAGCGCTACTACCTCGGGCAGTACAAAAACTTTAAACGATTTTATTTTGAAAAGAACAAATAAAAAGTAATTCAAAAATCCAAATAAAACGCCGCGAGTCTCGGATAAATGAGACACGCGGCGTTCTTTGTTTTCAAATTCTTTGTTTTCAAATTCTTTGTTTCTAAAAGAGCGAAGATTTTTTATTCGGTTTGTAAAATATCCGCGCTTTCCGACGCGCCGGACTCCTCGGGGGATACGTCAAAGCGCTTTTTCCACGGGCGGGAGGAGCAAAACATGACGACTCCCCCGACAAGGGAAACGAGCATCCACAAAAAGAGGGTGTATCTCCAGGGAAATCTCTCCGAAAGCAGCGCTATCCCGTAGGTCGACAGCGCGCTTCCTATATAAGTGCAGGTGTTGAGCACTCCCGAGACGGTCGACACCCGTCCGTACTTTTTGAAATACGACGGGAGCATGCAGATGAGAATAAGATTTACCCCGTGCATACAGCCCGTGAGCAGCGCGCAAAAGAGCACCGACGAAAACACGCCTTTTCCTGTCAGAAGGAAAAGGGCTGCCGCCGAGAGCGCTCCGCCGACAAAAAACACGCCCGCGCATATCATGGGGTTCGTAAGCTTTTTTCGGTACAGCACCGAGGCAAGCTGAAAGCTGAGGATACTGAATATCGGCAGCACGACTCCCGTGAGGATTGAAACGGAGCTGCTCAGGTGATACGTCTCAAGGATATATGTGGGGGTCCATGTGGTGACGCCGTCCCGCAGCATTCCCTGAAGGATTATGGCAAACATTACCGAGAGCATAAGAGGCGACAGGAAAAGCCCGCGCCGCGCCGCCTTTCCGAGAGCGTCCCCTTTTGTTTTTTGGGGTTTTTCGATTCTTTCGGATTTTTCGGCTCTTTCGGTTCTTTCGGCCTTTTCGGCGGCGCGAGAGCCCATACTCGGCACAGAGCGAATCCATATCGCTGTCATCACGGCGCCGCACGCGGCGGAAAACCAAAAGACCCATTTCCAGCTGAGAGTCGATATTATAAGCGGGGATATGAGATAGACAGCGACTGTGCCGAACGAGCTGCCCCACGAGACCTTGACCGACGCTTTTTTATACGACTCCTCGTCGAGCAGAACGGTCATCAGCTTTACGAGCGGGGGCCAGAGAAACGCCTGCGCAAAGCCGTTCATGCACCA
>CANRNZ010000073.1 GCA_947632135.1 uncultured Clostridia bacterium | reverse complement strand
CTGTATTTTTTCGACGTAGTCCGTGTCGCCGACGTAATCGGCGCCTGCCGCGCGCGCGGCGTCGGCCTTATCGCCTTTGGCGAAAACGAGAGTGCGGACCGTCTTGCCCGTACCGTTCGGGAGGACGACCGCGCCGCGAACCTGCTGGTCCGCGTGACGGGAGTCGACGCCGAGGCGAATGTGGATCTCTATTGTTTCATCGAATTTAGCCTTTGAAGTTTTGCAGACGAGGTCGATTGCCTCCTCGGGGTCATAGAGCTTCGACTTCTCCAAAAGCTTTACGCTGTCCTTATACTTTTTTCCTTTAAACATATCGGCACCTCCCTTACTCTGCAACGGTAACGCCCATTGAGCGGGCAGTACCTGCTATCATGCTCATTGCCGCCTCGACGGAGCCTGCGTTGAGGTCCTTCATCTTTGTCTCGGCAATCGTTTTGATTTGCTCTTTTGTAATCGTCGCGACCTTCGTCTTATTCGGCGTTGCGGACGCGGTTTCGATGCCGCACGCCTTCTTTATGAGAACTGCCGCAGGAGGGGTCTTTGTGATAAAGGAGAACGAACGGTCAGCGTATACTGTTATGACGACAGGGATAATAAGACCGATGTCGTTCTTTGTTCTCTCGTTGAATTCCTTTGTGAAGTTCGGGATAGCAAGACCGTACTGACCGAGAGCAGGACCTACGGGGGGCTGAGGAGTAGCCTTGCCTGCCGGAAGCTGGAGCTTGATATAGCCGATTATTTTCTTTGCCATAGTATTTTATACCTCCGTTTGTGGTTTATGACGGAAGAATGAATTAAGAATTTTCTTCCTCCCACTCGCTCTGTTAAAGGGAGAGCGCCCTTTTGAGCGCCGCAGAGCCTGTTTGCTCTGTACTGCAGCGCATTCTTTTCTTGACGTCGGGTAATTAAAGTCTTTTTAAAAACTTTTTGCTTTTTTACCGTTCGATTTTTTTAACGTCTCTTATGCTGAGCTTAACCGGCATAAGACGTCCGGGAGTCGACACCATGACGGTGACGTCCTCGCCGTTTTCCGATATTTCGGAAAGAGTTCCGGTGTAGTTGAAGGATGCGAAAAGACCGTTTACGATAGCTACGGTGTCTCCGACCTTCAGCGTCTCGGCGGGGCTTGTACGCTCCGTTGAGATTATGGCGGCGACCTCCTCGTCGGTCAGGGGGACCGGACGGCTCCCGGGGCCGACAAAGCCCGTAACACCGGTGATGTTCCTTACAACATGCCAGCTTTCGTCCGTCATTGTCATATGGATAAGAACATATGAGGGAAAGAGCTTGCTCTCGACGAGCTTTTCGCTGTCCCCGTCCTGCTCGACGACATTTTCGACGGGAATCACCACGTCGTAAATGAGGTCCTCCAAATGACGGTTTTCAATGATTTTTTCAAGGTTAGCCTTCACCTTGTTTTCGTATCCTGAGTAGGTATGCGCCACATACCATCTCGGACCGGCGTTCATTTCATTGATATCGCTCATCTTCGTGCCTTCTCAGACTTCTCAGATAAGAATACCGAGAACTACTATACTCTGAGAGAACAGCAGGTCGAGAACTCCTATCAAAGCGCTTATTACGATGATGACGCAAAGCACCATGAGCGTGTTGGACCTGACGGTGGGCCACCCTGTCCAAACAATCTTGTTCATTTCAGACTTGCAGCTTTTGAACCAGCGCCCGATTCTCCCGAAAAGAGAGCCGAGCCTTTTGAAGAACGAGGGCTTTCCTTTTTTCGCGGCTTTCTTCTGAGCCGTATCCTTGACTTCTTTTTCAGCCATTTTTTTGCCCCCTTCTCTTACTTTGTCTCTCTGTGCAGAGTGTGCTTACGGCAGAAACGGCAGTACTTGTTCATCTCAAGTCTGTCGGGGTCATTCTTTTTGTTCTTCTTAGTGTCGTAGTTCCTCTGCTTGCATTCCGTACATGCGAGAGTTATTTTTACTCTCATAATATCGGCACCTCCTGATAAATTCAGGGCAAAAAGCCCCGTGATGCGACGTCTTTTCAGTCGTCTGTACCTCCCTCAAAGAGGGCGCAAAAAAAGAACCCTCCAAACGAGGTATCGCAATTATACCATTTTTTTTTCGACTTGTCAAGTATATTATTTTGATAAATAATTTTGATTATTTTGATAATTTTGATAATTTTGATAATTTTAATAAATAATTTCGACAAAAATTCGCTGAAGCCGAAAAAGCCGAATAAATCCGAATAAATCGAAAAGCTTTAAACGGCGGATATGGCGAAAAGCGGGCGCGCGGCGCAAAAAAACGACGAAAGCTTGAAAAATCGTAAAAGAGCGGCCGTTTTTTATAAATTATTATAAATATTTTGTTGCCTTTTTATTTTTTTTGTGATATCATATATTGTCATTAAGTGTACTTTTTATATTTATTATATATGATATATGCAGACGCGCCGCGAGGGAAGAGCAAAACGGCGCGGGAGCCGACTTCGGAATATGCAAAAGGAGAATATAGAAAAATGAAGGAAATCTTGGAAAAGATAAGAGCCGAGGCGATGGAAGCGATTTCTTCTTCCGCTCAGAGCCTTGAGGAGATACGGATAAAGTATCTCGGCAAAAAGGGCGAACTGACAAAGGTGCTTCGCGGCATGGGAGCTCTCAGCGCGGAGGAAAGGCCTGTTGTCGGCGCTCTTGCGAACAAGGTGAGGGAGGACGTCGAGCGCGCCATTGAAAAAAAGTCGCGCGAGATGAAGGAGGCCTCAAGGGCGCTTGCCCTCAAGGCGGAGAAAATCGACGTCACCGTGCCGGGCGAGAGGTTTTCGGTAGCGCCGCGTCACCCGCTGTCAGCGGTCCAAAAGCAGATGGAGGACATCTTCATCGGCATGGGCTTTGAGATAGCCGAGGGCCCCGAGGTGGAAAAGAGCTATTACAATTTCGAGGCGCTGAACACCCCCGAGGATCACCCCGCGCGAGATATTCAGGATACCTTCTATATTACGGACGACGTGCTGCTCCGCTCGCAGACCTCTCCCGTGCAGATACACGTAATGGAGGAAAAGAAGCCTCCGATAAGAGTTATATCCCCCGGGCGAGTTTACCGCGCCGACGAGGTCGACGCGACCCACTCGCCGCTTTTCCACCAGTGCGAGGGAATAGTCGTCGACAAGGGCATAACGATGGGGGACCTCAAGGGGACGCTCGAGGCCTTCGCAAAGCAGATGTTCGGCGAGGGGACAAGGCTCAGGTTCCGTCCTCACCACTTCCCGTTCACCGAGCCCTCCGCCGAGGTCGACATTTCGTGCTTTGTCTGCGGCGGCAAGGGGTGCCGCGTTTGCAAGGGAGAAGGGTGGATTGAAATTCTCGGCGCGGGAATGGTGCATCCTAACGTTCTGCGCGGCTGCGGGATTGACCCCGACGTGTACTCCGGCTTTGCCTTCGGAATGGGGATTGAGAGAATAGTTATGGCGAAGTACAACATTACGGACATGAGACTTCTCTATGAGAACGACGTTCGTTTTCTGAAACAGTTCTGAGGAGGGGAAAAGATGAATTTGTCAATGAAATGGCTGGCGGACTTCACGGACGTCGGCGACGTCAACATAAAGGAATACTGCGACAGAATGACCGATACGGGCTCCAAGGTCGAGGGATACCGCGACCTTGCGGAGGATTTTTCGGGCATTGTCTGCGGAAAGATACTGAAGATTGAAAAGCACCCCGAGGCGGACAGGCTCGTTGTATGCGCAGTCGATATCGGAGGCGGCTCTCCGATACAGGTCGTCACCGCGGCGACAAACGTCTTCGAGGGGGCGCTTGTGCCCGTCTGCACCGACGGCGCAAGACTTCCCGACGGAACGAAGATAAAAAAAGGAAAGCTTCGCGGAGTCCTCTCCGAGGGAATGTTCTGCTCGGTGAGCGAGCTCGGGCTTACGACTCACGATATGCCCGGCGCGGTGACCGACGGAATTCTCATTCTTCAGCACTGCGGGATAGACTCTCCGACGCTCGGCGCGGACATGAAGGACGTGCTCGACATGAGGGACTCTGTCGTTGAGTTTGAAATAACCCCGAACAGACCGGACTGTCTTTCCGTTATTGGGCTTGCGAGAGAGAGCGCAGTGACATTTGACAGGGAGCTTCACGTCCCGACGCCGAAGGTCGAGCCTCTCTGCGACGGGGACGACGTTTCAAATTATCTGAAGGTCGATATAAAAAATCCGACACTCTGTCCGAGATATACCGCGAAGGCGGTTAAAAACGTAAGGATTGCTCCCTCGCCGCTGTGGCTCAGAATGAGGCTTCGCGCCGCGGGAGTCAGGCCGATAAACAATATAGTCGATATCACAAACTACGTAATGCTCGAATACGGGCAGCCGATGCACGCCTTTGACTACTCGTGTCTTGACGGGAGCCATATCATAGTCAGAAACGCCGCCGAGGGGGAGAGCTTCAAGTCTCTTGACGACAAGGAGCATACGCTCGAGGCGTCGATGCTCGTCATTGCGGACGAGAAAAAAGCGGTCGCTCTCGCGGGAGTCATGGGCGGCGCGAACAGCGAGATAACGGACTCGACGAACACAGTCATATTCGAGAGCGCAAATTTCAAGGGCTCAAGCATAAGAATAAGCGGGAAAAAGCTCGGAATGAGAACGGAGAGCTCCGCAAGGTTTGAAAAGGGGCTTGACCGCGAGAACACGTACGCCGCTCTTATGAGGGCGTGCGAGCTTGTTCAGCAGCTCGGCGCGGGGGACGTCGTCGACGGAATAATAGACGAGTATCCCGGAAAGACGGAGCCCGTAAAGATTCGTCTCGATACGGAGAGAATCAATTCGTTTCTCGGCGTTGACATGTCGCGGGACTTCATTGTAAAAACTCTTGAAAAGCTTGAGTTCAAGGTCGACGGGGACACGGTCAGCGTTCCGTCGTTCCGCGCGGACGTCGAGCAGACAGCCGATATCGCGGAGGAGGCAGTCCGTATATACGGATACAACAAAATACCATCCACCGCGTTCAGGGGAGCCGCTGAAAACGGCGGAAGAAAGCCGCACCAGCAATACGAGCTTGACGTTCGAGGGCTTCTTTCCGCGATGGGAATGTACGAAATCGAGACATTCTCCTTTATAAGTCCGTCTTACTACGACAAGATAGGGCTGAGGGAGGATTCGCCCCTTCGCCGCAGCGTCGTTATAAAAAATCCTCTCGGCGAGGACACGTCCGTCATGAGGACGACCGCTCTGCCGTCGATGCTCGAGGTGCTGTCGTACAACAACAGCGTGAAAAACAAAAACGTCAGAATGTACGAAATGGCGACAGTCTATCTCCCAAGCGACGCGGGAGAGCTGCCGCGCGAGCCGAAGAGGCTTGTTATCGGAATGTATGATGACGACAACAAGGGCGCGAAGGTCTTTTACAAGCTGAAAGGATATATAGAGGCGCTTCTCGAATATTCGGGAATTTCAAACGTGACGTATAAATCATGCGCCGACGCAGAGCAGTACCACCCCGGAAGATGCGCCGCCGTAATGTGCGGCGAAAAGACTCTCGGAGTTTTCGGTGAAATACACCCCGCGGTGTGCGAGAATTACGGCTTTTCGTTCCCCGTGTACTGCGCCGAGATGAATTTCGACGTAATGACTGCTCTCAGAAGCGCCGAAAAGGAATTTCATCCTCTGCCGAAATATCCCGCGCTCGAAAGAGATTTCTCATTCGTCTGCGACGAGGAGCTTGAAACGGGTCTTATTTCCGACGTTATCAAAAAGGCGGGAGGAAAGGCCGTCGAGAAAGCGGAGCTTTTCGATATATACCGCTCGTCTCAGATAGGCGAGAACAAGAAGAGCGTCGCGTTCGCGGTGTCTCTGCGCTCGCACGACCACACAATGACCGACGAGGAGGCGGACGGCGCCGTGAAAAAGATAATGAAGGCGCTCTACGACGAGTTTAAGATAGTCCTCCGCAGTTAGTCGCCACGGTTTTGCGCCGCCATTCGGGCTGTTTTCGGGACTTTTTAGAATTTTAAAATATTTAAAATTTAAAAAATTCAAAAAAATTTAATAAGGGAGCAAAAGATATGGAGTACAACATGACTATCGCCGGCGTGAAAAGAGCGCTGCCGCTTTGTCCGATAAACGACGAGCTGAATATCGCGGCTCTCGTAATATTCGGCGACCCCGAGCTTACAACCGCGTGCGCCTCGGCGCTGCTCGAAAGGGCGCCGGAGTATGACTACATGATAAGCGCCGAGTCAAAGGGGATACCGCTCGTTCACGAAATGGCGCGCCTTGCGGGGAACCAAAGATATTTTCTTGCGAGAAAACGTCCGAAGCTCTATATGAGAGACGTTTTCGGGGTCGACGTAAGGTCAATAACAACAGAGGGCGAGCAAAAGCTTTATCTTGACGGTAACGACGCCGCGCTGATGAAGGGGCGGCGGATACTCATAGTCGACGACGTCGTGTCGACGGGCGAGTCTCTTTTCGCGCTCGAAAAGCTCGTTGCCGCCGCGGGAGGCGAGGTCTGCGGAAAAATGACGATACTTGCCGAGGGAGACGCGGCAAAGAGAGGGGACCTTATCTATCTTGAGCCTCTGCCGCTTTTCGACAAAAACGGCAAGCCGATAAAGCTGAAATAATGGCAAGATAAAAAAGCCGAAAGCGCCGAAAATACAGAAAGCGCGGAAAGCTTTGAAAGCTTGAAAAGCGCCGAAACAAATATGAGGCGCGGCGTTCGGCAGATTTAGCGTAAATTTTTAACAGCAAACCAAAATAATTATAAAAATATAAAAAAGTTCGGATACCTCTTCAAAATAAATACCGGGAAAGGAGCGCGCGCTCCCGCTTTTGAGCTATTTGAGAATGACGGGGAGAAAACTGAAAATCCCCCATGATGAAACCGGCAGACGAGGCACCCAATAAAGTTTTGGAGGATACCGTCTTTACGGCATATTCGTTAAATGAAAATAATAATTGTCGGCTGCGGCAAGGTCGGCGAGGCAATCGCCGACGCGCTTTGCAGCGAGGGTCACGATATATCGGTGATCGATTCCGATAACAGCGTTATCGAAAGAATTGCATACGCATACGACCTCAAGGGCATATGCGGCAACGGAATAATTCAGAGCGTGCTGAGGGACGCCGGCGCCGCGAGCGCGGATCTTCTTATCGCGACGTCGTTCAGCGACGAGACAAATCTTCTTTCCTGCATTGTCGCGAAGGCGCTCGGGACAAAAAGATGTATCGCGAGGATAAGGGACCCCGAGCAGAACTCTCAGGCGTTCTTCCTCAGTCAGAAGCTCGGAATAACAATGACCGTAAACCCCGAGCTTCTCGCCTCGCGGGAGATAGCAAGGCTCCTTCTCATGCCCTCGGCAATCGAGGTCAACACGTTTGCGAGAGGGAGAATCGACCTTGTTCAGATAAAGCTCTGCGAAAATTCAAAAATATGCGGAAGGCCCTTGTCGCAGCTTTCGTCGGTTCTTAAATCGAAGATACTCGTGTGCGCAATCCAGCGCCCCGGAATGACGGAGGCGATAATCCCTACCGGAAACTCCGTCGCAATGCCGGGCGACAAGGTCTATATCACGGCAACTCACAAGGAGATGCGCTCGTTCTTCCGAGAGGTAGGTCTTGAGACGCACAAGATTAAAAACGTCATGATAGTCGGCGGGGGGAAGATATCCTACTACCTCGCGCTGATACTTCAAAACTCGGGCTTTGACGTGAAGATAATCGAAAGGGACCGCGACAAGTGCTATGAGCTTGCAAACGAGCTGCCCAAGGCGACGATAATAAACGCCGACGGCTCCGACCAGAAGGTGCTCGAAGAGGAAGGGCTTACGAAATGCGACAGCCTTGTCGCGCTGACGGGGCTTGACGAGGACAATACGATAATTTCCATGTACGCGAGAATGCGCGGCGTCGGCAAGGTCATAACAAAGATAAACAAGTCGGAGCTGAAGATGATGGCGGAAAGCGTCGGGCTTGAAAGCGTCGTTTCCCCGAAGGAGCTGACGGCGGAGATCATGCTCTCCTACGTGAGAGGGATACAGGACACAAAGAGCAGTACTGTAAGAACCGTTTACAGAGTCGCCGACGACGAGGCGGAGGCGCTTGAGTTTCTCGCAGAGGCGGGAGGACGCGCGCTGAATACCCCTCTTATGAATATGAAATTGAAAAAGAATCTTCTCATAGGCGGAATAATCAGACAGGGCAAGGTAATATTCCCCGGAGGCTCCGACAGCATACTGCCGGGGGACATCGTGATAGTTGTCACAACAAACAGGTTTATAAGCGAGCTCGATGAGATACTCGAATAAAGGCAAAGGATATAAAGGGATATAAAGGATATAAAGGATATAAAGGATATAAAGGATATAAGGTAACGGCACGGCGGGCTGCGGCAGGATTTGCGAAGAAATGCGAAAAAATGCGAAAAACGCGCCGCCCGCTTGATTTACTCACCTTGATTCGTATCGAATTTTATCGGATTATATCGGATTATATCGGATTATATCGGATTATATCGAATCGTATCGAATTATATCGAAAGCTTATGGGAGTTTGTTTTGAGCGTAAGAAGAATTTTGTTTTTTACAGGCAGAATAATGCTTGTTTTGGCGGCGCTTTTGATGCTGCCCGCCGCGGTTTCCGCCATTTACCGTGAAAAGGCGGTCGTCTCGTTTTTGATAACGTCGGCGGTGTTCCTGGTCATAGGACTGCTCTTTATGATAAAAAAGCCCGAAAAGGGAGCCTACAGGGCAAGCGAGGGCTTTATCATAACGGGGCTCAGCTGGATACTTATTTCACTTGGCGGGGCGCTTCCGTTTGTCATAAGCGGGGAGATACCGTCGTTCGTCGACGCCTTTTTTGAAACTGTCTCGGGCTTTACAACCACCGGCGCGAGCATTTTAAAGGAGGTAGAGCCTCTCTCAAGAGGAATACTTTTCTGGCGTTCGTTTACGCACTGGGTCGGCGGTATGGGCGTGCTCGCCTTCGGAATAGCGCTGTTCCCGTTTTCGAGAGGCAAAAAAAATAACCGCGACGGCGGCTCAGAGGCGCATATAATGCGCGCGGAGGCGCCCGGCCCCACTTACGGAAAGCTCGTCTCCAAGGTCAGCCTCAGCGCAAGAATCCTCTATATTATATATCTCGGGATAACGGTGCTTGAGATAGTTCTTCTTTTCGCGGGCGGAATGCCGCTTTTTGACAGCATCGTAAACTCCTTTGCGACGGCGGGCACCGGCGGATTTTCGATAAGAAACGCGAGTATCGCCGCGTATAACAGCGTCTGGGCCGAAATGGTCATAGGCGTGTTCATGGTTCTTTTCGGGATAAACTTCAACTTTTTCTATTTTCTGCTTATCGGAAAATTCAAGGCGGCGTTCAAATACGAGGAGGTCAAATGGTACCTCGGTATTATCGCGGCGTCGGTCATCGCCATTGCAGTCAATATAACGAGCGTGTACAAAAACGTCGCCGAGGCTTTCAGATATTCGTTCTTTCAGGTGTCGTCCATAATGACGACGACCGGATTTTCAACGGCTGATTTCGATTTATGGCCCACGTTTTCAAAGGTACTGCTCGTGCTTCTGATGTTTATCGGAGCGTGCGCGGGCTCTACCGGTGGCGGACTCAAGGTCTCGAGGGTCATAGTACTTATCAAAACGGCTCTGCGCGAGGTGCGCAGCTCCGTAAATCCGAGAGGTGTAAGGGCCGTACGTTGTGACAGCGAGACGCTGCACCATTCGGCGATTATCAGCATAAGCTCGTATTTTGCGGTATTTATGCTGCTGCACGCGCTGTCGATAGTGCTCGTGTCGCTTGACGGATTTGATTTTACGACTACGACGACGTCTGTCGTCGCGTGTTTCAACAACATAGGGCCCGGTCTTGCGCTTGTGGGGCCCACGGGCAACTACTCGATGTTTTCGGTATTTTCGAAAATCGTATTGTCGCTCGACATGCTTTTGGGGAGGCTTGAGATATTCCCGCTTATAATCACGTTTACGCCTCGCGCGTGGAGGAATAGGTAAAAGGCGGGTTTTGCAGCTTTTCTCCCGGTCGATTGAGTCAAAAGAAAAGCGTCGATAAAGTCAGCTTAAACAAAAATTCGAGGGCTTTTTATAAGCCCCCGAAAGTTTTTATACAGACCCCTCCGTCGGCGAAGCCGACACCTCCCCTTTCAGGGGAGGCTCTGACAACTGACCACTGACCACTTCAGAAACTAACTTGTATGACGCTTTTCTTTGACGCAATCGGCGCAAAGAAAAGCTGCAAAAGAAACGCCAAAAACGGGGGCTCTGCCCCTCGA
>CANRNZ010000072.1 GCA_947632135.1 uncultured Clostridia bacterium | reverse complement strand
GTTCGGTATCTTGTCGTTTTCAATCGAATCGAGAACCTTCGTGCAGTTTTCAATGCCGTCGGCATACAGAAAGCTGTCGTTAAGTATAGCTGTCGCCTCGCCTCCCGAGGACGCCCAGCCTATCCCTATCATTCCCGCCTCGGACGTCACGCTCGGGGAGCCCGAGCTTTTCTTCATTGCTCCGAGCAGCATAAAATATATGTCGCTGAGAGAAACCACAACGTCCACCTTGCTGCGGTAGTCGCCGAAGCCGTTTCTTATATAGCTGACCTTTGCGGCGCAGGGGGAAATGAAGAATACTCCGATATCCTCGTCGGAGAGCTCGGGGTGAGCCTTCTTTGCCTCCCGTCTTGCGTTGAGAGCGGCTACCTCAAGAGGTGGGAGAATAGGGAGAATATTGTCCTTGAGATAGGGAAATCTCAGGGATATAAGTCTTGAAATAACAGGGCACGCGGAGCTTATTACCGGTTTTTTGATATCATTTTTTCTGAGGTAAAGGCGGGTGTATGTAGACACGATTTCAGCCGCCTTTGCGACCTCATAGACATCGTCAAAACCGATATCGAGAAGCCCCTGAAGTACGGCGTCCACGTCGTCAAGCCCGTCAAACTGCCCGAAAAGAGCGGGAGCGGGAAGGGCTATCTTCCACTTGTAGTGCTGATAGTGCTCGAACTTGCTGCACATCGCCTTTTTCGCCTTGTTCTCGCAGACCCTTATGCACTCTCCGCAGTCGATACATCTTTCCGAATTTATCTCGGCGTGACCGTTTATTATACGAATCGCCTCAGTGGGACAGTGTCTTATACAGGCGGTACACCCGGTGCACTTCTCCACATCGAGCACGACGGAATGTCTGTAAGAGTTCAAAACATCACCTTATTATTTATTTAAATATACACACATCGTGATTTTCGTCCCGACGCCGACCGTAGACTCTATTTTCATCTCGTCGGTGTATCTCTTCATATTGGGAAGTCCCATTCCCGCGCCGAAGCCGAGCGCGCGCACGCGGTCCGTCGCGGTGGAAAAGCCCTCCTGCATCGCAAGGTCGATATCGGCGATTCCCGGCCCCTTGTCCTCGAGGACTATCTCTATCTTGTCCTCGTTTACAAGCACGTCGGCGACGCCGCCGTTTGCGTGAATCACCATGTTTATCTCGCCCTCGTACATCGCAATGGATATGCGGCGTATTATTTCGGGCGGCAGGCCGAGCTCTCTGAGATTCTTTTTTATCTGCACGGACGCCTGCCCGGCGGAAACGAAATTCTCGCCGTCAACGTCAAAGTGAAAATCAATAAAATCGCTCATACCTTTGTACCGCCGAGCCCGTTTGAATAGAGGATACCGCAGGCGTCGTACATACGCTTTTCGGTGCAGAGCATCACCATGCCGCACTCGTTTGCAATCTCTATCATCTCGGAGGTCGGTCTTTTTGAACGGACAAATACGATACATATCATGTCCATCATTTCGGCTGTTCTTATTACCTGAGAGTTGACAAGTCCTGTGAGCAGCACCGCCTGATTTTTCACATACGCGAGCACGTCGCTCATCATATCGCTGCCGCAGGCGGACTGAACGTCTCTTTCGAGATGTTCCGCGCCGCATATTATCTCGGCGTCAAGCAGTTCTGTCAGAGTTTTTATTTTCATCGGGGAAATCCTTCCTTAAAAAGAACTTAGAAAAGAACGATAAAAGAGACTAAAAGGGATTTTTCGGGTGTAATCCGAAAGGAGATTAAAGAAAGTCCTCGGCAAAGTGTCTTAAATACTAAAAGACACGGCCTTAATCAGATTTAAAAAGATTGGTAAAGCGCTGTGTTTTATATTCTGTGATATTTTTATTTTTGAATTATTGAATTATGATTTTCATGCCCGAGAGGCGCGGCGCGCCCGCAAGAGATGTCAATGTCAATCAATATCAAAACGATAAGTCACTCGTATTTTGCAAGTATTCCCGGCACCATATCGGGAGTGAGGCGGCCGTAGACGTCTTCGTTTATCGTCATGACGGGAGCGAGTCCGCAAGCGCCGATGCAGCGGCAGGGACTAATTGAGAACTTACCGTCGGGGGTACACTCGTCGGAGCCTATTCCGAGAGTCTCGCAGACCTTTTCGAGTATTTTATCGGAGCCTTTGACGTAGCAGGCTGTTCCGAGGCATACCGAAATATTGTACTTTCCCTTGGGGGAAAGGGCAAACTGCGCGTAAAACGTCGCGACGCCGTAGACCTTTTCCACGGGCACGTCGAGACCCTCCGCGATGATGCACTGAACCTCATAGGGGAGGTATCCGTAGATAGCCTGCGCCTCCTGCATTACTGCCATGAGGCGGCTCTTGTCGCCGTTTGCGTCAGCGATTGCGGCTCTCAGCTTTTTTTCCTGTTCCGGAGTACCGTTAAAGGGGATGGTGCTGATTTTCTTCTTCATATGTTTTCCTCCGAGTGTATTTTATGAATTTTATGAAAAAAATATATCGTTCATTTGTACGGAGTCGTCTCCATACGTTGTATATTATATCATATAATTTTTTGTTCGTCCATAGGTAAAACAAAGAAAAAAGGACAAAAAGAAAGAATTTTGCACAAATTGACTATAGGGTTTGATTTGTCAGCACTATGTTCGCACTCGCCCGACACAAAAGTTTTCGCCCGCCTTGCCCTTGGGGTCCCCACAAAAGCTTTGCTTTTGTGGGGAGTGGCTCAAAAAGGCGGCAGGGTTCGGGGCGGCGCCCCGAGACATGGCGTTTCTTTTGAAGCTTTTCTCCCGGCCGATTGCGTCAAAGAAAAGCGTCGGTAAAGTTAGTTTCTGAAGTGGTCAGTGGGTGGTCAGAGCCTCCCCTGAAAGGGGAGGTGGCGCAAAGCGCCGGTGGGGTTCTGCCACGAGGGCTTATGCACCGCTAACCGACAGACGCTTTTTCTTGACTCAGAAGCCGAGGAAAAAGCT
The DNA here is from genome assembly GCA_947632135.1 of uncultured Clostridia bacterium. Lineage (GTDB taxonomy): Bacteria > Bacillota > Clostridia > Oscillospirales > CAG-272 > RUG14199. The sequence goes on along the minus strand of CANRNZ010000072.1, from coordinate 7,367 downwards.
TTGCAAAAAGAACGCGTTTCAGAGCTTTCGCGCTCTGCGGAGCGCGACGAGGGCTCTGCCCCTCGACCCCGCAAGCTTTTGGAAAAGCTTGACCAAAACTTTCCTATTGGTCTGTGCGAACATGAAAAAAGCGGGCTCAAAAAGCCCGCTCCGTCTTATATATTCTTCCCCTTCTTCGCCTTCAGCCCCGATATCGTTCTCGCTATGGATATCTTCAGCTCCGCATGCTCGTGTATGCTCTGCTTCTCTTTCTGCATTATGTCAAAATGCTTTTTCTCGTCAAACGAGAGGCGTCCCTCGGTCTTTGCGCAGTTGTCGACAAACACGCTTATTCTGTCGCCGCTCATTTCGGCAAAGCCCTCCGTCGCCCAGTATTCCTCCCATTCGCCGCGCCTCTTTACCGCGATAAATCCGCCCGACAGCGCCATTACCATCGGAGTATGTCCGTACAGTATTTCATACTCGCCGTCGGAACAGTTGAGTATCACCGCCTCGGCCGCACCGTTCAGGAATTCCGCCTCGGGCGTCATTATGGACACATTCAGTCTGTCAAGGCCGACTTTTTCCTTTGGCTTTATTTCCGATTTTATCTCGTTTATACCGTTTATACCGTTTATATCGTTTATTTTGTTTTTTTCGTTGCTCATATCGGCCCCGCGTACCAGTTATAAATATAAAAATCGAAAATCGACGCTCACATGCTCCTTGCTTTCCGACGAACGTCGTCGATATCCCCCGCCATCGAAAACGCCGATTCGGGTATGTCGTCGACCTCGCCGTCGACTATCTGACGGACGCTTTCCACCGTCGCGTCGACCGGGACGAATCTTCCCTCGACTCCCGTAAACGCCTTTGCCACGTGCATCGGCTGCGACATGAACTGTTGGAGCTTTCTCGCTCTGTATACAGTTATCTTGTCCTCGGGCGAGAGCTCGTCCATTCCCATTATGGCAATGATATCCATAAGGTCGTGGTAGTGCTGTATCATCTGCTCCGCCTTTTTTGCCACCCTGAAATGAGTCTCCCCGACAAGAGCGGGGTCAAGCAGTCTCGAGGACGAGGCGAGCACGTCGACTGCGGGATAGACTCCCTGCTCGGCAATCTCACGCGACAGAACTGTCGTTGCGTCAAGGTGAGTGAATATGGTCGCGGGAGCGGGGTCGGTAAGGTCGTCCGCGGGGACGTATACCGCCTGAACCGAGGTTATCGAGCCGTCTCTCGTCTTTGCGATTCTCTCCTCAAGCTCGCCGAGCTCGACAGCAAGAGTCGGCTGGTAACCGACGGCGCTCGACATTCGCCCGAGCTGAGAGCTGACCTCGTTTCCCGCCTGAACGTACCTGTATATATTGTCAATAAACAAGAGGACGTCCCGATGCTTTTCGTCTCTGAGGTACTCGGCCTCCGTAAGACCCGACAGCGCGACTCTCATACGGCTCCCCGACGGCTCGTTCATCTGACCGAACGCAAGGACCGCCTTGTCGATAACTCCGCTCTTTCTCATGTCCTCTATAAGCTCGACTCCCTCGCGGGAGCGCTCGCCGACCCCCGTAAAGACGGAATATCCGCCGTGCTTTTCGGCGACGTTGTGAATAAGCTCCATTATAACGACAGTCTTCCCGACTCCCGCTCCGCCGAAAAGGCCGATTTTCCCGCCCTTTGCATAAGGAACCATGAGGTCTATTACCTTGATGCCCGTTTCGAAAATTTCCGTTGCGGGCAGCTGGTCGTAAAAGGACGGCGCCTTTCTGTGTATCGGGAGATACTTTTCGGCGTCCATCGGGCCCTTTCCGTCTATAGGCCGCCCGAGCACGTCGATGACCCTGCCGATGACCCCGTCGCCGACGGGAACACTTATCGTCTCGTTTTCCGACATGACCTCGATCCCGCAGCTGAGTCCCTCGGTAGCCTCGAGAGCTATGCACCTGACGACTCCCTCCTCGACGTGAGAGGAGACCTCCATATGGAATCTCCCGTCATTCCCCGTTACGACGGACTTTATATCCGGCTCCTCGCCGCCCTTGAATCTGACGTCTATAACCGGACCCGATATTCTTATTATTTTGCCGTAGACAGCTTTTTTCATAGAGAATCAACACCTTTACCTTTTTTCAGTGTTATCGGCGCATCTTGCGGCTGAGGTGATTTCCGTCAGCTCGTTTGTGATTGCCACCTGTCTCAGGGAATTGAATTTGTGAGTGAGGTCCCGTATCATATCGTCGGCGTTGTTTGTCGCGCTTTTCATGGCGTTCATTCGCGCAACCTGCTCGCTGACGAAGGACTGATACATCGCTGAATACACTATCCCTGTGACGTAGTGTCTCGCGAGACTCATGAACACCTCGTCCTCCGACGGAAGAAACTCTATCTCCGAGACAGTATTCTTCCCCGCCTCCTCGGCGACGTCGTTTGACAGAGGAAGTATTTTATAGCATCTTGCGCTCTGCTCTATCTGACTTATATACTTTGTGTATATGATATCGACCTCGTCAATGTAGTCCGAAAGATAGAGATTTATGAGCTTTGCCGCCATGTCGGCGGCATATTTTATGCTCGGTGCGTTACCGGGGTATTCCCACTTTTCGTCGGGGTGTATCCCCTTTGCGGCAAGCAGCGTTTGGGCAATAGTCCCTTTCATTATGATGTACGGCTCTTTTGACGACTTGATTTTTTCCTCCGCAAGAGCGGCGATGTTCGCGTTGTACGAGCCGCACATTCCCTTTTCGGCGGATATCACGATATACGCGTTTCGTCCGCTTGAGGTATAGCTCGTTTTGAAAGGGTGTGACGTGCCGTGGCTCAGCTTCAATAGGTCCCTTTTTATCTCGCGCAGTCTCTGCATATATTCGACAATATATATGACCCCGTTCATGTACCGTTTCATCTCGGAAACGGACAAAAGATACATGGCGTTTGTTATCTGCCTTGTCTGCTTTACCGCGGTAAGGCTGTGCTTTATCTCGCCGATGTTTTTCATGTCACGCCCCCTTTCCCGTTTATTTAAAGCTTAAAGCCGTATAAGAGCCGACGTTTAAAATACGTTTGCCGCAAGGTCCCGAGCGGCTCTCCTTCGGCTTATTTATCTGTTTCTTTATCTGCTTCTTTATTATTTTCCGCGCCGCCGTTTTGACTCAAAAATTCCTCGATTGCATTTGAAAGAGTCTGCTCCATATGAGCGTCAAAATCCCCCGTTCTGTCGATTTCGCTCATCACGGGCGCGATGTTGTCTCTCAGATACTTCAGCATATCGGGAATTTTTTCTCTCAGATATTCGGTCGGAACTGCGTCGTAGAGTCCCTTTGAGAAGCCGGTGAGAAGCGCCGTCTCCTCGCTCAGCGAGTAGGTATTGCCGTTTTTCTGAACGAAAAGTCCCGTCAGCTTTTCCCCTCTGTCAAGAAGGGCCTTCGTCGCGGGGTCAAGATCCGCGCCGAACCTTGCGAAAACCGACATTTCCCTGTATCTTGCAAGAGCGATTCTGAGCGAGCCCGACACCTTTTTCATCGCCCCCGGCTGCGCCGCGCGCCCGACTCTCGACACCGAAAGACCGGTGTTTACCGCGGGACGCACGCCGTTGTGGAACAGCTCCGATTCGAGATATATCTGCCCGTCCGTAATTGATATTACGTTTGTCGGGATATAAGCCGAAATGTTTCCGTCCATCGTCTCGATTATGGGAAGCGCCGTAATACTGCCGCCGCCCTTTTCCTTTGACATGCAGGCGGCGCGCTCAAGAAGTCTTGAGTGAAGATAGAAAACGTCTCCGGGATACGCCTCGCGCCCCGGAGCGCGGTGCAGAAGCAGAGAGAGAGTCCTGTACGCCACGGCGTGCTTTGAAAGGTCGTCGTATACCACAAGGACGTCGCAGCCCTTATCCATAAAGTACTCGGCGGCGCTGCACGCGGAGTACGGCGCAAGGTACTGCATTGCGGGGCTGTCCGAAGCGCTCGAGACGACGACGAAGGTATGCTCCATCGCCCCGCTCTCGCGCAGGCGGTTTATGACGTTCGCAACGGTCGACGCCTTCTGCCCTATCGCGCAGTAGACGCATATGACCCCTTTGCCCTTTTGATTTATTATGGTATCGACTGCAATCGTCGTCTTTCCGGTCTGTCTGTCGCCGACTATCAGCTCTCTCTGACCGCGTCCTATCGGAACCATACTGTCGACGGCGATGATTCCCGTCTCAAGAGGCGTGTCGACGCTTCTTCTCGAAACAAGGTCGGGAGCGGGGCGCTCGCACGGCATGAGTACCTTCCCCTCGTAGGGTCTGCCGTCAAGAGGACGCCCGACAGGGTCGACGACGCGCCCGATTATACCGTCCGACAGCGGAATCTCGCATACTATACCCGACCCGCGAACGACGTCCCCTATTCCGACGCGGTCATCCGAGTCGAGAAGGACGACGCCTATCCTGTTTTCCATAAGTTCCATGACCATACCGTAAGCGCCGCTGTCAAACTCTATCAGCTCGCCGAAAACGCGCCCCGAGAGCCCGTCGACCCATACTACCCCGTCGCTGACCCCGGTGACCGTGCCGTACCTGTAGACGAGCGGCTTGAAGCTGTAGCTTTCTATCTGTTTTTTTATATGCTCGCTGATACCGATCATCGCTCTTCCTCCTCAAAGGCGGCGTCAAGACTCTCTCTCAGGCACGAGAGCTGAGTCGCGACGCTCATATCGTAAAAAACGCCGCCGCACCTCAGAGTAAAACCGCCTATCATACCGTCGTCCGTTCGGTGTACTATGTTTTCGACGCCGAATTTTTCCGACGTCATTTTGATGAGTGTCTTTACGGCGTCCGCCGAAAGGCGCGGACTTGTAGTCAGTATGACGTCCTTCTCACAAGAGCCGCCGACGGCAGCGATAGCGTCCATAAAAGCCATAAATGCCTCACTTTGTATCGGTTAAACCGTTTAATTCCGTTTTGGTGTTTGAATTTTTTATATCCGCCATGTCGGCGCTCTCGAAAAGCCTGCACGCCATGTTTATGGTGTCGCTGTCATTTATGTGCCTTTCGAGGATTTTTTCGGCAATGTTTACGGCGAGAGCCACCGTGTCCCTCTCCATGCTCTTCTTTGCCGCCAGTCTTTCGGCGTTTATCTTGCTTTCGGCAAGGGACAAAACTGTCGACGCTCTGTTCTCCGCCTCGCTGACGATAGTCTCGGCTCTCTTTTCGGCGTCGGCGATTATTCTGTCCGCCTCGGCCGACGCTGCCCTTTTTGCGTCTGTGAGCTTCTCCTCGTATTTTGCTTTAAGGTCGCCCGCGTCCTTCAGCGCGGCGTCGGCGTCCTCTTTTTCTTTTCTTATCCGCTCTTTTCTCTCGTCCAGTATCTTTTTCGCCGGCTTATAAAGCAGCAGCCTCAGAATAACGAAAAGAATGATTATACTGAGTATGTTCAGTATAAGGTCGAGAGGCAGCTTTGATATATCGTAATTCATGAAAAAAACCTTTCTGCGGAAGTTTTTTGCCTTTTTGTTTTAAGGTTTTTGTTTTTTGCTTTTTGCCCTTTCGGGCTTTTTTGTTTTTCGCTCTCTTGCGTATTTTTACTTATGCAGCCTATGCAAAGTCCGCCCGTCGGCGACGGGATAAGGCGGTGAGCACCGCAACGGGCTTCTTTCGTCACGCCTTAGAAGCGAGAATAAGCGCGATTATAAGCGAATAGATGGCGATGGACTCGACAAGAGCAAGACCTATAAGCAGCGCCGAGGTTATCTTACCGGACGCCTCCGGCTGACGCGCTATTGCGTCGAGAGCTCCCTTTACGGCGAGTCCCATAAACATACCCGCTCCGAGCGCGGGAAGAAGTGCGAGTGCTGCGGCAAGTGCTGTCATTTTTGTTATCTCCTTACAAAACAAATATTTTAAAATTTTTATATTTAATTTAACTATGTCCGCCTATCGGCAGAGACCGCCTCGGCCCTTTCAAAAGAGCTATTCCGCGGCTTCGTTTATAAACGTCAGAGTCAGAACTATGAAAACATAAGTCTGTATCAATGGGTGGGCGATATTGAAATACAAGCCCGCCGCGGCGGACACGCCCGCGCTGTAGCCCCCGAGGGAGCCTTTCAGAAGGTCCATGACTATAAGTCCCCCGAGCATGTTGCCGAAAAGGCGGCACGCGAGCGACACGGGAACCGCGCAGTCGGAAAGCACCCTCATCGGGAAAATCACCGGCGACGGTGAGGCGAGAGCCTTCAGTCTGCCCGACAGCTTCTTTTTCTTTATCCCGTAATAATTCAGCAGGAAAAAGGTGATGAGCGCCATCGAAAAGGTCACGAGAAGATCCGACGTCGGAGCCCTCTGACCGAAAAGCTCCGTCAGAGCCGAGCCCATAATGTAAACGGCAAGCGCAAAAATATACGCCGTAAGGTTTTCTCCGAGACTGTCTCCCACCGTCCCGCGGACGAATTTGTCGACAGCTTCGATGGCGTATTCCGTAATGTTCTGAATGCCCGACGGACTGTCCGCGTCAAATCGCGGCGCCAAAACAAATCTGAATATCAGCGCAAAGACGGCGCACACGGCGACTACCGCGTAGACGACAACGGTCGTTCGCGCAACGGAAAGACCGAATACGTCCACTCTGTCCGAAAACATTTCAAACCCGTCGAGCGCGAGAGTTATGCCGCTTCTGCCCGACAGTATGTTGAGCAGGGTCCCGACAAAATACCACGCGAAAATTACCGTTCCGACGAGGGTCAGCCTGTTCTTTCTCTTTTTCTTTTTTGCGTCCTCGGGCTTCAGGGCAAATCTGAGCGCAACGCACAGAACGGCAAAAAAAGCCGAAACGCCGAGTCCCACAATGTTTGGAATGCTCAAAAAATCACTTCTTTCTCAAGTCACGGATAAGATATACAATAGCCGATATCGGCGCACCGTCGAAATTTAGTCCGACACAGTCGAATTTCCGTCCGATTCCGGTCCGATTTCCGTGAAATCCTTCCGACTCATCTGTTCTTTTTCAAATTTAAGAGTCATTATACTCCTTAAATGTCGAATTGTAAAGTATTATTTTTAAAATTTTTTTGCGCCGATTTCGCGTCGGTTTTACGCCGTATCCTCAGCGTTTTTTTGCTTTTTGCGTACATATACAATCAAAGCTTTTACGAGGATTTTTGCATAGTTTACGCTGTTTTTTCGTTTAGATTTTTGATTTTAATTTTTTATTTTAAAATTTCCGTTTCGGGTGCTTTTTATTCTTTATTGATTTTATTGATTTTATTGATTTTTGTTTAAGCTTTCTGAATCTTGCTTTATAAAAAAGTGGAGCGGCGCCGCCTGTGGCGGCGCCGCAGACTGAAGACAAAGCGGCTTTGTGTTTAAACACACAGAGCCGCTTTGTTGTAATTTGTAAGAAGAATTTCGAAAA
>CANRNZ010000071.1 GCA_947632135.1 uncultured Clostridia bacterium | reverse complement strand
TATAACGGCACCACGGCCCAAATCAGCGTAAGAATTTTCCAGTTCGCCACGCCGAACACCGCGAAAAAGAGCGTCGAGCCCAAAATCACGCCGACCGCGCCCCAGCAGTAAAAGGAGTGCAGCAGACTCATCATGCCCTCCTTGTTTTCAAAGGGACACGCCTCGACAATAGGACTTACAAGCACCTCGATAAGCCCGCTTCCGACGGCGTAGAGCACTACCGAGATAATAATTCCCAAAAACGGGGTGGGGAACAGCTCGGGCAGGAGAGCCATTAAAGCGAGCCCCGCCGCCGAGAGCACCTGAGACGACACCACGCAGACTCTGTATCCTATTTTGTCGACGAATTTTGTGGCGGCAATATCGACAAGCAGCTGAGTCAAATAAAACGTAAGCGGAATCAGCGCGACCTTTTCAAGCCCGATACTGTATGTATTCTTAAAGGTTAAAAACAAAAGCGGTGTAAAATTCGCCGTTATGGCTTGGGTGACAAAGCCGAGATAGCAGGCGGCGAGAGTTTTTCTGTATTTCTTTTTCTTGTCCATGACAGTCCCTTTTCTTTTTCAGCCGTATAAAATAACAAGGCAAAAATAATGCTTCCGGGCATTTTCGCGTTATTATACCATTATAAAAAGACTCAGTCAAGACACATACTGTCAAAAAATTATTTGCGGAAACTAAACTAAAAAAATTCTCACACCGAATACGGCGTTTGAGCCGCGCCGCCTTGCTTTGTCGCTTTGAGAGCTTACTTTGTTGTTTCTGTCGGATCCGGAGTAAAAACCGACAAAAACTATTGAGTTTGCAAAACGTATTTGCTATAATTAACGCATACGGTATATACGGTATTTTGACCGCCTTTTATTTAATCCGAAAAAGCGTTCGGCAAGGGCTGCCGAATTAAAATTTAAATTATTTTAAATTATCGAAGAGGAACTGTCATGAAAGCCGAATTCAAATGGAAAATCGAGCATAAAAATCCCGCGACCGACGTGCGCATATCGGAGCGGGAGAATGCGGACGGGAATATCACGCTCTGCGACATAGATATCACCTTCGCGGAGGAAATAGTCCCGCAGCCGATATCTCTTCGCTTTCCAATCGACAACATTGATACGTATTCTGTCTGGAGCCCTACAATCTGCTCATCGCGTCATATGGGGCCGAACTGGCAAAAGCGCACCTCGTCGTCAAGACTTGCCTCGGGCCTCCCGATCCACGCGCTCGTCTCCCTCGGCGGTCAGAACAGGTTGACCGTCGCGCTCTCGGACGCCGCCACGGCGACCGCGCTTCGAAGCGGAATTATCGAGGAGACCGCGCAGACCGAGGTCGAAGTGCTTCTTTTCACACAGCCTCAGAATGCAATCAAATCTTACCATGTCACCGTTTATTTCGATTGGACCGACAGACGGTATGAGGATTCTATCCGCGCCGCGGAAAAATGGTGGCAGTCCGATTGCGGATACGTATGCGCCCCCGTACCCGCGCACGCGAAGCTCCCCATGTATTCCACATGGTACTCCTTCCATCAGAATACTATTCCCGCCGAAATCCTGAAGCAGTGCCGCATGGCAAAGGAGATGGGAATGGAAAGCGTGATTGTTGACGACGGCTGGCAGACCGACGATACCTCGCGCGGATATTCATACTGCGGGGACTGGGAGGTAGCGCCGAAAAAAATTCCCGATATGAAGGCGTTTGTCGACGAGGTACACGCTCTCGGAATGAAGATTATGCTGTGGTATTCAGTCCCGTTTGTCGGAGTTCACTCCAAGGCGTTTGAGCGTTTTTCCGATATGTTCCTCGGCTTCAATATCGTAAACGGTGAAAAAGTATTCGGGGTTCTGGACCCGCGTTTCCCGGATGTCAGAGCATATCTCAAAGGACTTTACACAGCCGGCGTGCGTGACTTCGGGCTTGACGGCTTGAAGCTTGATTTTATTGATTCCTTCTGCCTGTATCCCGATACTCCCGAATTCGACGCCCGCAGAGACGTTCAATCGCTTGACGAGGGCGTTGACCTTTTGCTTCGTGAGGTCACGACGGCGCTTCGCGAGATAAACCCCGATATTCTCATCGAATTCAGGCAAAGCTATGTCGGCCCCACCATACGTAAATACGGAAATATGCTCCGCGTCACCGACTGCCCGCAGGATTCGCTCATAAACCGCAGGGCGTCGATCGATTTAAGGCTGTCATGCGGCGAGAGCGCCGTCCATTCCGACATGCTGATGTGGAACCCGAAGGAGTCCGCGGAGTCCGCCGCGGCGCAGATAATCGCATGTATGTTCTGTGTGCCGCAGATTTCGGTCAAGCTTGACGAAATCCCCGAATCACACCGTAAGATGCTGCGGTTTTATCTGAAATTCCGGCGCGAGCATCGTGATATTCTTCTTGACGGTACGCTGCGCGCGGAGAATCCCGAATCGTATTATTCGATTGTCTCATCCGAGAAAGACGGTCATCTCATCGCCGTGGCATATATGGAGAAGGTGCTGACTCTTTCGCCCGATACGACAAGGCTTTCCTTTATAAACGGAAGCGGAGAAGACAACCTCACGGTTCGCTTCCCCGTCGGTTGGAAAAACAGGCGGTATACGATTCATAGCTGCACGGGAGAGCTTCTAAAACAGGGAGAAATCGCCGACGCCTGCGGAGTTCGCGAGTTTGCCGTTCCGCGCGCGGGTATTCTCTCGGTGCTCTGAATTCTCGGCGAACACACCGATTTTGCGGGAATTATTACAGCCGCCCGCCGTGCCCCTCATAAAGCAGTGAGCCCTCGGGCGCTTTTCAAAAAAGACATATAAAAATCCGCTCATAAAAGACATTGTTTTTAGTTTTTTGTCATTTTCAAAGAGGTAAAAAAGGGCGTATGGAATGCAAACTCCATACGCCCTTCATTTTACCTCCGGTCATGCCGAATCAAATCAAATCAAATCAAATCAAATCGAATCGAATCATATATGATGCCGCAAACAAAGCGTTCGGTTATATGGTTATATTTCAGAAAGGATTTTGTCAAGTGTGGCTTGGATCTCGCTCATATCCGACGGAGCGCCCGATAAACAAAGAGTGTAAAAGACGTTGTCCTTCACCCAATACGCGGCAGAATCATAATATTTTACGTTATAATACCCGTCGACATTCACCGCGGCGGGGGACACTGCAAGCGCGGGAATACCCGAGCCTGTTGACAGAGTCTTCTGCTCGTATTCGACGTATCTGTGCCCGGCAGAGCGGCCGGTATGTATTTCTGCATTTGCCGAAAGCATCGCTGTCAGCGTTATTTGGACATTTTCGTAAGTGTATACCGAGGTAATAATTATTTCGGTCGGCTTTTCGGCGCTTGCGGAATATGCATCTATTTCAATGTGTTTTATTTGCATATCGGAATGCGGGCGCACCGAGGTGCTATATCCTGTCTTACTCAGCATGCTCAGTGATTCGAGGGGATTGTTTACGGAAAATCCGATTATCTTTTCACATTCGTCCCATGTGTCGGCTTCAAGACGAACGTTTCCCCATGCGTGACTTGAAAGGAATTTCGATTCTTCGCTCATGCCGTCATAAGTTTTCCATTCCCGCGCTATCTCGTCCGCGAGGACCTGACCGACGGCGGAAAAGTCTGTAGCGTCTACTTTCGCCGAGACCTTATATGAGGACTCATCTTTGTCTGAAACCGTTTCTGAAATTTGCACGCCCGAACTGCCCGGTACAGGTTCTTCAACGCCGCCCGCATCGGGCAGCGCATCCTTTGCGCATCCGATGAAGGATAATAAAGTCAAAGAAAAGAGCAGCAGCGCGGCGCTCGCTCTGACGGCGCATTTTTTAATTGCAATGCCTTTCATTTTCATCATAATTCTTTATATTTTTTGTAATTTTTATAATATTCTTATAGTATTCACCGTATCATTTTGTCTCAAAGCAGGCGCGGCGCTTATTTAGCGGAATGAATATAAGCGCCGTTATGCAGCCTGACGCGAGAATAATCAGTAAATCAATCGGTGCCAAAACGATTCCGGGTATACTGTTGAATATAAAACCGGAGCCAAAGCTGTATACATGTCCGTTTAGCAGTATTGCTTCTCCGACGTACATAAGAAATGTAATCACGGAGGCGGCAATGGACGGTGCCAAAATCGAAACAAATTTGTCCCTTTCCAAAAGGAAAGAACCGATAAATACGCCGACAGTTACCCCTAAAAGGATAAAGAAAACACTCATCAGCGATGCCGATAAAGGCGAGACCTTAAGATTCCCGTCTCTCCAGAAAGAAGTAAAGCAGGCGAGGATACAAAGCCCGAGAAAGGATAGCGAACAGACAGACTGTAAAATCAAAGCTTTCAAGCGTTTTCTTTCATTGCTTCTTATCATCTGACCAAACCCGTAAAGGCAGTTAAGTATGGAAAGAATAAGAACTGCGGATATAATATAAAAGTGCAGCTTGAAGGCGGGGTTATAGTTTCCGATGAGAATATCGACAGCCGTTTGCGTTTTGTAGCTGATTGCCGGCGAATCGGGCGGTATATAGCACATAAACATCTGCCGGTCCTCAAGATTTACGACAATTTCAGACGTAGTTACGACAACCTTATTCTCAAACAGTAATTCAAGCGCAAAGAAAACTCCCATTGCCAAGGCGGAGCCACCGAGAAAGGAAAACCCCTTACACAGCTTCATAAACAGCGGCATCAGAAATACCGCTGCGATAACGGCAAGACAAATCGGTGTGTACGGAATAATGTATTTCGGGTAGTTTTCTTTCATTACTACGCCTTGAGAAATCATATCGGTGATTACGCGTACTCCCATTGACAAAGGATAATAAGAGGCAATTAAAACGCCGATACACGTAAGAAAATAATATATGCTGAATTTTTTGTTTTTCGTATTCATTTTATTTATTCTCCTTTCATCCCGCATTTGTCAGTAAAACATAGAAAACGGCGCCGATCAGCGCTATAAATACCGCGAGCGAGAACCGTGTCATTTTCTTAAAGGACAGTATATTCTCGATTCTCGTGCGGATTTTTGCTCCGCCGAAAGCGGAGGCGAATACTGCTTTGCCTTGTCTGCTCTCTATCAATGAAAGTGCATATTCCTTTTTGCGCTCCTCTCCCAATTTTGAAATGACGCGTTCGTCGCAGGACAATTCGAGCTCGGAGAGGAAGCGTTTTAAGAAAATCCGGCAAAACGGATTGAACCAATGCACCGCAGTAATTATAAACGCAATCATTCTCCACAGATTATCAAGGCTGCGGATATGAGTTTTTTCGTGAAGAATAATAATGTCAAGCTCTCTGTCCTTATAGGATAGCGGCAAGATGATTTTCGGTTTTACAATTCCGTACACCGCGGGGGTAACAACCTTTTCCGAGAGGTAAATATTGTCCCTTAAATGTACGGAATATTTGATTTCCGCCATTGTCGTAATATATGTTGCGGTAAGCAGCAGAAGAATAGCCGAAGATACAATCACCCATATCACGGAAGCCGCGCCGAATATGTCTTTGAGAGTATTGACCTTGTAGGTGATTGGAAAGTATGAATTCGCAGCCATTAAACTGTTCATACATGAAAATGTAATGTGCTCGGTCGGGCTGTATACGGCAACTGTTTTCGTAGTTATTCCCGATAATAATGACATCAGACTGTATGGGCTGTTCAATCCGAAGGGAAAGGTCATTCGCAGAAAGGGTATTACCCAAAGAAACACCGCAAGCCTCCTCGGAATCCTTTTTATAAATGTGACGGGCATAATAATCAGCCCTGTCAGAGCCGCTGTTATGCTCATATTGAATATCCAATAGAATATTTCCTGCATCATAGCGTCACCTGTTATCTATCAGCTCTCGCAGCTCGCGGGTTTCCTCTTCGGATAAAGGCTCGTCCTCAAGCAAAGCGGAAAACAAAGCCTTGCGGGAGCCGCCGAACAACTTCGTTACAAGAGAGGCAGCCTCCGCCTTTTGCATCTGATTTTTAGATACAAGAGGAGTGCAAATAAAGCCCGGGTCCTCACGCCTGATAAATCCTTTTGCTTCGAGCTTCTTAATTACGGTATAGGTGGTGTTTTTATTCCAGTCAATCGTATCGGCTGCAATTAAGCTGATTTCTTTTGCCGAAATCGGACTTTTCTCCCAAATAATCTCCATCACCTTGGCTTCACTTTCAAAAAGTTTTTCTCTCATAAAAACGCCTCCGCGCCAGACTATTTCTATAGTCTATACTATCACAATAGTCTGTGTTTGTCAATAGATTTAAAAAATTTAAAATTATAAAAAAAGAGTGATTTACCGTCGCCCGCGCAGGGGAAAATACGTTTTGAGCGGTTGACTTTTTCGAGCTTATATGATAAAATAAATCGACTCTGACTTTTTCATTCGTTAAAGAAAATGAAGGTAAAAAATTATGAAAAACGTAAAAAGATTATCAGCATTTGTACTTGCCGCAGTGTTTATCTGCATGGCTTTCACATCGTGCAGCGGCGGCGCAAAGAAGTACACAATCGGCATTTGCCAGCTTATGAAGCATGACGCGCTTGACGCGGCGACTCAGGGATTTATCGACGCCGTCAATCAGGAGCTCGGCGAAGAAAATGTCGACATCGACACTCAAATCGCCGGTGAGGCTCCGGTTTGCACCACGATAGTCAACACTTTCGTTTCTCGAAAGGTCGACCTTATTATGGCAAATGCGACGGACGCGCTGCAAAGCGCCATGCAGGCGACAAAGGATATTCCGATAGTTGCAACGTCGATTACGTCCTATGGCGTCGCAATGGACGTTGAAGATTTCTCCGGCAAGACAGGAATCAACGTCACCGGCACGTCCGATCTCGCTCCGCTTGACCAACAGGCGGCGATGATTAAAGAAATCTGCCCCGACACAAAGACGGTCGGTATTATCTACTGCTCGTCCGAGGCTAACTCTCTCTATCAGGTTCAGGAAATCACAAAGGAGCTGAAGGAGCTCGGCATAACCGCTTCACCGTATTCGTTCTCCGATGCCGCCGACCTCCGTCCCGTTGTCGAAAAGGCTATTTCGGATAATGACGTCCTTTATGTTCCGACCGACAATACCGCGGCAAACAGCACAGGCATTATCGACGGCGTCGCAAGACCCAAAAAAGTCCCCGTATTCTCGGGCGAAGAGGGAATCTGCAAGGGCTGCGGCATAGTTACTCTTACAATCAAATATTACGACATCGGCTTCCAGGCGGGCAAAATGGCTGCCGAAATCCTTCGCGACGGGAAAAACCCCGGCGATATGGAAATCGCCTTTGCTCCGCAGTTTACTAAGGAGTACAACAAAGAGATATGCGAGGAGCTCGGTATTACCGTACCGTCCGACTACGTTGCAATCGGCGACTGATTTTCGCCGCTTTTAGAATTCAACCGATTTTTAAATTTCATATTACGGCAAAGAACGGTAAGCTTTCTTATCGTTCTTTGTCGGCTTGACGGAGAGAGAAAATGTTTTTTTCTGCATTTTTAGCGTCCTTGCCCGGAGCCGTGGCTAACGGTATTATCTGGGGAATTATGGCTGTCGGAGTGTATATAACGTACAAGGTGCTCGACGTCGCCGACCTGACAGTCGACGGTTCGATGAGTCTCGGCGGCTCGGTGCTTGTCGTTTGCGTAATCGGCGGTGTAAATATATATCTTTCAATGCTTATAGCGTTTGCGGCGGGCTGTATCGCGGGGCTTGTGACGGGAGTTCTGCACACAAAGCTCGGCATTCCCGCAATTCTCGCCGGGATTCTGACGCAGCTTGCGCTCTATTCGATTAACCTCAATATTCTCGGCAAATCGAATCAGGCTCTCAACAGCGACCGTTATCCTCTTTTTATCAGCATGAGGTTTACACCGAAAACAATACTTGTATGCCTCGGCATTACGGTTTTCCTGATTGCAGTGCTGTATTGGTTCTTCGGCACCGAGCTCGGTCATTCGATTCGCGCGACGGGCTGTAACCACGCAATGGCAAAGGCAAACGGAATAAACACAAACAGGAACATAATAATCGGACTCCTGCTCTCTAACGGAATCGTCGCCGTGTCCGGCGCGATGCTCGCGCAGTACCAGGGCTTTACCGAGGTCAATATGGGGCGCGGCGCGATAGTCACGGGACTTGCCGCCGTCATTATCGGAGATGTGAATTTCGGCAAGATATTCAAAAATTTCGCGCTCAGACTTCTCTCGACAGTCGCCGGCGGTGTTATCTATTACATAGTTATGACGCTCGTCATTAACCTCGGTATGAATACGGACGATATGAAGCTGTTTTCGTCAATCATAGTCGCGCTGTTCCTCGGCATACCGTACTGGAAAAACAAGCTGGCAGAGAAAAAGGTCAAGCCCGCAAAGGAGAGTGACGAAAATGCTTGAAATCAAAGGCGTTCATAAGACGTTCAATCCGAACACCATAAACGAAAAAAAGGCGCTCACCGGCATTGATTTGACACTGAGCGAGGGCGATTTTGTAACGGTCATCGGCGGAAACGGCGCGGGAAAATCCACTCTTCTCAATATGATAGCGGGTGTTTATCCCGTCGACTGCGGACGCATTTTGATTGACGGCGTCGACGTCACAAGACTGCCTGAGCACAAGCGCGCAAAATATCTCGGCAGAGTCTTTCAGGACCCGATGACCGGCACGGCGGCTGATATGCAAATCGACGAGAACCTTGCAATCGCAAGCCGCAGAGGCGCGATGCGCACTCTCAGATTCGGCGTGACCGAAAAGGAGCGCGCCCACTACTCGGAGCTTTTAAAGTCTCTTGATTTGGGGCTTGAAACGCGCCTTTCCTCAAAGGTCGGTCTGCTGTCGGGCGGTCAGCGTCAGGCGCTCACGCTGATTATGGCGACGCTCAAGCGCCCTAAGGTTCTTTTGCTTGACGAGCACACCGCGGCACTCGACCCGAAAACGGCCAAAAAGGTTCTTGATATGACGGAGCATATCGTCGCAAGGGACAACCTTACGACTCTTATGATTACCCATAATATGGCGGACGCGCTCAGAGTCGGCAACCGCCTGATTATGATGAACAACGGCAAAATCATTTTTGACGTGTCGGGCGAGGAAAAGAAGAATCTTACGACCGCGGATTTGCTTGAAAAATTCAAGATTTCCGCAGGCGAGGATTTAAATAACGACCGTATGCTTCTTTCTTAAAATCATTAAAAATTTTTAGATTTCCTAAATTCCGGAATTTCGAATTTTTAAATCCACCGCGCTGCTCTAAAGCTCCGCGTGTGGAGACACTTTGATTGAGCATAATACGAGCGCCGCGTGCAAAAGCACGCGGCGCCGTTTATATATCGCAATAGGAAAACGGAGAAAAACGGAGAAAAACGGAAATCAAATTTTGCCTATATTTCTTCCGACTTTTTTATTCTTTTATATATTTTATATACTCGATATTGCTGTTAAGGCTTCTTTCCGTCATTTTTTCAAATACCGCGTCGCGAAGCGCAGCGGCGCGCTCACGTGGCGGAAGGGAGGAGTCCGGAAGAAACGGACCGTCGGCGTATACCACTGTACTCGGGCGCTTTTTTTCGTTTTTGCCACGTTTTTGATATGTCACTGTAAGAGAGTATACCGCCTTCTCCATTTTTACCGGATAGGAAAACGAGACGGGAGAAAACGGACGAATTTCAGTGTAGTACTCCCACACGTGAGCCTCGGGATATATAATAACGCAGTGCCCGCTTTTCACTCTCTTTTCAACAGCGCCCGTGAAGTCGGGAAGCCTGCGGTAGGAGCGCGGAATCGGGAGCGCGCCGAGATAGGGCAGAAGCCTTCCGATAAACGGGAGGGCAAGATTTGCGGGGCTCACAACGGTGTAAATTCTGTTCGGAAACAGAGAGACGACGGGCATGAAAACATCGCCAATCGGCTGAGTGTGGTTCGAGTAGATAAAAGCGCCGCACTTTTTTGCATCCTTCAGAGCCCTTGAGTTTTCGATTTTCATGTGAAGCGCAAGCTTGCAGTAAAAAAAAGAAAAGACGACCGCCAAGGCGTAAAGAAGGGAAGAGAGAGCCTTTTCAAATATGTTTGTTTTAATCCACTTGTAATCCTGCGGCACGTCGCGCGACTGACCCTTTGTCGTTTCAAAGTCGTCGTTGAAGGATTTGTAGCGGCGTATTTTGTCGTTTTTTTTCATTTTTTCTCACAAAATCAGCGCAGAGCAAACACAAATGTTTTCGCGTACACTTTATCACGAGGCACAGACTCACTTCGAAAGTTTTCGCCCGCCTTTTTCAAAAGGCGGCAGGGTTCGGGGCGGCGCCCCGACGCTTGGCGTTTCTTTTGAAGCTTTTCTTTGCGCCGATTGCGTCAAAGAAAAGCGT
>CANRNZ010000070.1 GCA_947632135.1 uncultured Clostridia bacterium | reverse complement strand
TTGGCGTTTCTTTTGAAGCTTTTCTTTGCGCCGATTGCGTCAAAGAAAAGCGTCGGTGAAGTTAGTTTCTGAAGTGGCCGGTGGTCAGTGGTCAGTGGTCAGTGGTCAGAGCCTCCCCTGAAGGGGGGAGGTGGCTCGAAGCGCCGGTGGGGTTCTGCCACGATAGTTTATACAGCGCAAACCGACAGACGCTTTTTCTTGACTCAGAAGCGCAAGAAAAAGCTTTGCAAAAAGAACGCGTATCGGAGCTTTCGCGCTCTGCGGAGCGCGACGAGGGCTCTGCCCCTCGACCCCGCAAGCTTTGGAGCCACTCCCCACAAAAGCAAAGCTTTTGTGGGGACCCCAAGGGCAAGCTTGAGCAAAACTTTTGAGACGAGTCTGTGCAAACCTTGAAATTACGGCGGCACAACAATAATCATGCCATGCCGCCGTATTTTATTTGCTGCTCGTGCTGCCCGTACTGCTCGTACTGCCCGTACTTACGGAAACGGGAACAACTCTTGCGGCTTTCTTGTCGTTTACAGTAACGTAATATTTATTGTAAAGCTCCGTGTAACGATCGTTGAACGCGGCGCTCGCAAGGTCGCTCTGCGCGTCCGCCTGCCATGACTGAAGTCCGCTCTCGCCCGCGTAGTAAACTATATACACTCCCTTGTCGCTCTCGGACACTACCTTGTCAACGTCGCCGATGACTCTTTCGGGCGAATACAGCCAGTCGCTGTACGCGGGGCCCTTTTTAATATTTTCCTCAAGATGCGCGTGTCCCGACTCCGTGTACTTCTCGGCAAGCTCTATAAAGGATTCCTGAGTCTTGTCTCCGCCGTTCCACTCGGCGATTATCTCGTCCGCCTTTGCGGACGCTCCCTCAGCGTCTGTATTGTTTGCGTTGCTTATGAATATCACAGCGCCGTTTCTCGTTATATACTCGTCCCTGTAGGGAGTCTTGTCAAGCATATAAACAGTATACGTTCCGTTTGTGTCGTTATAGTTCTCCTTGACGTCTCCCGCCTCGGCGCTCTCGTATGCCCATTTTGCGATATCGGCGGATGCGCTGTTTAACGTGCTGTATGCCGCGTGAGTCGTGAGAAGAGAGTTTACCGTATCGACTATTTCGGTCTTATCGAGCTCCTCGCCCTCTTTAAGCTCGTCGCGCGCCTTATTTGTGAGGTATGTCTCGACATATTCCTTGAATGCCTCGGCGTCCGCCGCTGCCTTCAGCTCCTCCGCAAGCGCCTTCGCGGCGGCTTTCGTCTCGGTCGTCATGTTGCCGTCGGAGCCCTTTTCGGCTGTGAACGTGTAGCTGTAGTAGTCGACGTAGTCGTAGTTATTTTTATTGTCCTTATATTGTTTATCGTAGTCGTCGCTGCCGAAGGTTCCCTTGTATTCTTCGGTCTTTACTTCCTGATACTTGCTCGCAAGCTCTGCAAGAAGCAGGCCCTTTCTCATGTCGCCGACGCTTACAGCGGAGCCGAAGTTGAGCTTTATATATTTCGATGCGCTGTAGCCGTAGATTTTTGCGGCTTCCTTAAAGCTGTCGATGACCGCCTCGACCTCGTCAAGCTCCTCCTGAGTGAGCTCTATTCCCTCTTCCTTTGCGCCCGACGCCATAATGAGATAGCTTGCCACCTCATTTACGGTGTTGTTTAAAAAGAAGTCGTACCACGAGGTGCTGCCGTAGGGGAACTGCTGCTCCTTCAGGCTCTTTGTCGTGTCAAGCCCGAGACTTGCGTAGCTGTTTGCTGTATTGCGGTATGACGCGTTGAAATAATATGTGAGCATTGAGGTCGTAACGCTGTCGTTTACCGTTGAGATAACGGTCGTATGACGTTCCGTTATACCGCTTGACATGAGCGCGTTGACTCCGACAAGACCGAGCGCTATCGCGAATATAACGATAACGGATACTACCATCAAAAGATTTACGGGAGACATTTTCTTCTTCGCCGAACGGTTTTTCGCCGCCTTGCGCGCTTTGTTCTCGACGCGGATTTCACCGTCCGATATTGGTTTTTTCGCCATTCTTAATTCTGCCTTTCAAATTCGGTGAGTTGCTTTGTCCTTTTGTTTTTGCTTTATTTTGCTTTGTTTTGCCGCGTTTTTCGCGCCGCAGGACGCATAACGCGCTCAAAAAAAATCGCGAAAGCGGCGCCGCGCCTCAAGCGGCGTTTTTTTCGTTTTTTCAAAAAACTTCCGAAAACTTCCGAAAAATTCCGAAAAACTTCCGCAATAAATTATGCAAAAATTTCCGCAAAAAATTCTGCTTTTTCTATTGTATCACATACTTTGAAAAATTTCTACCCCTTATTTTAACTTTTTTATTTTTTTTGGATTTTTAAACTTTTATACTTTATTTGTATACTTTATTTGAATTTCCGGTTTTTAATACTATATTCATCATAATTTTACAATTATGCAAAGTTTCCGCTTTTTTTCGAAAAGAATGTTGACAACCTGCCGAATATAGGATACGATATAATAAGAACAGACAGTACAATGTGGTATATATCTAAATATATAAAATGACGCGATGTGAAAAGCTCCCCCGCCCGACCTTGCATTTGAATTATGATGACGAATACGCGGCAGATAATGTGTTTTGCCGCATTCGGCTTTTCAAAAATAAGACTTCGGCGGAGAGACAACCTTTTAAATCTTTTATGAAATTTTATAAAATATGAAAACACTGACACAGGCATTTTGGGACATTATAAGAAACCTGCGCCGAGCGCCTTTACTCTTTGGGACAGTTATTTTCGGAATTGCCGCCGCGCTCTGCACACACCTTATAACTTTCGGATTTATTGAAAAGCTCACGGAAGATAAGCGCGAATATTCCGTGTACAATACTGTATCCGTTATCGGCGCAGACTCCTTTGGGCAAAGCACTTTTGAAAAAATAACGTCGATGCCGGATATAAAAAACGCTTTTTTGTTTTTTCTGCCGAAAGACGCGGATTATATACTTGTCGGCTGGTACGGAAACGAGCCCGAAAACTGGTTCCCTCTCGGAGAAGGCTCTTTCCTGAGCGGCTCCGCCGAAAAAAACGAGGCGTATGTATCGACAGATATCGCGCTGTACGACGCCGAAAAGTCACAGAGCGTAACAATAGGCGAAAAAGAATACGAGATAGTGGGAAGCGCATCTCTGTTTGCTTTTAATCTTATGACCGGAATGGAGCGCGGCGCGTCACCCGAACTTCTTTCCTGTTCTTCCTTTGTGTTTGTAAATCTCGAAGAGCTTTTAAATACGGATATTTCCGACGCCTGCATACGCGTACAGTTCGATTACGATGCCGACGGCGGCAAAAGGGATTTTTCCGCCGCGGCAAACGAGCTGTTCGCCGAATATACAGAAGGCGGTACGTCAAGCGAAATTTTTACTCCGTCCGACCCCTTTCGGGACAATATGTCGTCAAACCTTGCGTCCTTCGTCGCAATCGGCTGTCTGTGCCTTATTTCTTATATGAATATCATCGGTATGTACCTGTACCATCTCTCATTGCAAAAGCGCAGGTTCCGCATTTATATGATAGTCGGCGCAAGAAAAAAACAAATGCTCGGTATCCTTATATGTAAGTACGCAGTCCTGTTTTCGCTTTCCTTTGCCGTCTCCTTGGCGCTCTCCGCCTTGGCAAAGCCGCTGTTTGAACGGATTCGAATAAGCTATATTCTTACCCCCAAAGCGGCGGCGGCTGTATTTCTTTCCGATTTTATTCTCACTCTCATCATCTGCATTCCGAAAATGATGAAGCTTTGCGGCACGAAATACAATCGGTGTACTCTTCGCAGGGGGAACGAATCATGAAAACGCTTTATTTGATTTATAAATCCTGCTCAAAACATTTTGCCAAGGAAATCTTTTTGATACTGCAAATCACAACCGTAATCATTCTTTTGAACACGGCGATAACCCCGTTTGTAAATAACTTTCGGCTTGAGAGAGCGGTATTGAAAGGAATCCCCGAAAACGCCGTGTACTGCTCGCGTCCGACTTTTTATTACGAGGGGGAAAAGAATGAGGACCCTTTCAAAATATTCAACGCGGATACCCGTGTGGAAAACGTCTGCATGACGTATTACACAAGCGGAGAGGTAAACGGGCTCAAAGCGGACATTCTGCTGTACAGCAAGGGTGTGTTCGATAATTTTTCCTCCGTGCTTAAAAACGGGCATTGGACTTACGACACATCCGGAATTTATCTCAACGAGGCTCTGCAAAAATATACAAGCGGCAAGAGAGTATCGGTCGACGTTTCGGACGGCACGCTCGCATTTTCCGACGAATACAGTATTTCGGGCACAACGAACAAAGAGGATATCGTATATCGCATTGACGTCGGCGGCTCCGCGCCCGAAATATCGCAAATCGCGGTAAATTTCGAATATATTCGAAATATATCGACCGCGCACACTCCTTTTTTGGCAATCATTCCGTTTGATTTTGACGGCCGCCCCGACCTTTTGTCCTCGCTCGGCGGATCCGTTTTGGTTTTAAAGAGCGGAGTCGACCCAAATGAATATGTTTCCGATTTGTCGGAAAAATCCTACAGCGGACAGCTTTGTCTTTTAAGCGAGCTGAGAGAGAACTCTCGGCACCGTATTGAGGAAACATATAAGTTCGACTCATTGCTCGCCGTCCTTTTAGCCGTTTCTGCCGTATTCGGAATCAGCGGTTATACCTATCTCAAGACCAAATCACTCCAAAAGCAAATGGGTATTTATAAAATATGCGGATGCAAAAATACCGCGTATGCCAAAATTATTTTATTGACTAATCTGATTCTCGTGACCGTGTCGTCTCTTGCGGCTTTTTTGCTGCGGAATATTATCTCTCTCGGAGAGGGGAACGATTCTGCGGCAAGCTTTCTGATTTCAATTACATTTATTGTCTTTATATGCTTGGCGCCGATTATAATAACACTCTCTTCCGTCAAACGCCTGACGTTCTCGGAGCTGTTGTATTTCGGAGATTAAACGGCCGAATGAGGTATAAAAATGAGCGCATTGATTCAACTGAGGGACTTGTCGTTCTCATACAATAAGGGAAAAAACAATCAGGTCGACGCCGTGCGGCACCTGTCCTTGGAAATAGAAAAGGGAGATTTTGTCGGAATTGTCGGAGTATCGGGCTCAGGCAAAAGTACACTGCTCTATCTGCTCGCCGGACTGCTTGAGCCGGACTGCGGCGAGTATATCTACGATGATAAAAACATTACGAAAATTTCGGAGTCAAGAAAAGCCGCTCTTCGAAACTCGGATTTCGGGTTTATTCTTCAGGATTTCGGACTTGAGGGAGACCGTACCGCGCTCGAAAACGTATGCCTGCCTCTTGTCTTTTCAAAATGCAGATGGGGCAAAATGAAAAAGAAGGCTCGCGCCGTTATGGAAAGGCTGAAAATAGATGACCTTTGCGGCAAAAAAGTAAACGAGCTTTCCGGCGGGCAGTGCCAGCGTATCGCCATTGCGAGAGCTTTGGTTCACGAGCCGCAGGTTATACTTGCAGACGAGCCCACGGGAGCGCTTGATTCCGAAAATAAGAAGATTCTTATGAATCTGCTCT
This sequence comes from uncultured Clostridia bacterium, assembly GCA_947632135.1. GTDB lineage: Bacteria > Bacillota > Clostridia > Oscillospirales > CAG-272 > RUG14199. The sequence goes on along the minus strand of CANRNZ010000070.1, from coordinate 4,817 downwards.
CGGAATTAAACAGAGACGGAATTACCGTGATACTTGTTACACACGATGTTTCGATACTTTCCGAATGCAATAAAGTATATAAATTAAACGACGGTGAAATAGAGACTGTAAAAAAATAAAAAATTTTTGCGGGCGTGCGAAAAAAATCAATTCGCGCGTTAATAAGAACAGTAAGGCGAGGAGGGCCAAACCTTATGGCGGGCGTATTATTTGCAAATATTTCAGCAAATATTTTCGCCGCCGCAATAATATAATAAATAAAAAATAATATAAAAAAATAAAAGGAGAAACTGTTATGGGATTTATTATTATCGGTGTTGCCGCGGCGCTGATTGTCTTGTTTTTGCTTCTTCGCTGCATCGTCATCGTGCCGCAGGCAAGCGAATTCGTCCTTGAATTTCTCGGGAAATACAAAACGACGTGGGGCGCGGGTCTTCACATAAAAATACCTTTTCTTGAAAGAATAGCCAAAAAGGTCACTCTGAAGGAACAGGTTCTCGACTCGCCGCAGCCCGTCATAACAAAGGACAACGTTACAATGCAGATTGACACGGTCGTCTATTTCAGGGTCTACGATTCGAAGCTGTACACATACGGCGCGGTGAACCCGATAGGCGCGCTCGGAAATCTCACGGCGACGACTCTGCGTAATATCGTCGGCGAGCTCGAGCTCGACGGGACACTCACGTCCCGCGATACGATAAACGGAAAAATGACGTCCATACTTGACGAGGCAACCGACCAGTGGGGAATAAAGGTATCGAGAGTCGAGCTGAAAAATATAATCCCGCCGCAGGAAATACAGTCCGCGATGGAAAAGCAGATGAAAGCGGAGCGCGACAGACGTGAGACGCTGCTTCAGGCAGAGGGTCACAAGGCGGCGGCGATTACGAGAGCGGAAGGCGACAAGCAGGCTATGGTGCTTGCCGCGGAAGGCGAAAGAGACGCGCGTATTGCGAGAGCGGAAGGCGAGGCGCAGGCGATACTTCTGGCAAAGAAAGCGGAGGCCGAGGGTATCGAGCTGTTAAAGAAGGCGGGGGCCGACGAGTCGGTGCTTGAGCTGAAGAGGTACGAAGCGCTTGTAAAGCTCTCCGACGGCAAGGCGGCGAAGGTCATAATACCGACCGACGCGGTTGCTGCGGTATCGAGAAACGTGCTGTTCAGCGAGTCCACGGGGCTTGGAAATTCGACGTCGCCCGACACAACGCCGCCGAAAAAGACCGTAAAGCTCGACCCCTGCTGCGATTGACAGTAGATTTTGAGGTTTGCACAGACCCAACACAAAAGTTTTCGCGCGCCTCATCACGAGGCACAGACCCACTACGAAAGTTTTGGTCAAGCTTTTTCAAAAGCTTGCGGGGTCGAGGGGCAGAGCCCCCGTTTTTGGCGTTTCTTTTGAAGCTTTTCTTTGCGCCGATTGCGTCAAAGAAAAGCGTCGGTGAAGTTAGTTTCTGCAAAAATCGGGGGCTTTTCAGCCCCCGAAATTTTTATCTTTAAAGTTTTTTAAACCCCTCCGTCGGCGAAGCCGACACCTCCCCTTTCAGGGGAGGCTCTTGAAGTTGGTGCCTCGCCCCTTTATGCAGCGCAAACCGCCAGACGCTTTTTCTTGACTCAGTAGCGCAAGAAAAAGCTTTGCAAAAAGAACGCGTAAAGTCGGGGCGCCGCCCCGAACCCTGCCACCTTTTTGAGCCACACCCCACAAAAGCAAAGCTTTTGTGGGGACCCCAAGGGCAAGGTGGACGAAAACTTTTGTGTTGGGTCTGTGCGAACATAGTGCGAAAACTTTCGTAGTGGGTCTGTGCGAACATAGTGCTATTACAGCTCGAAAATTTCAAGCCCCTCTGTTTTGGACAGCGCCTCCCTGTTCCCGACAACGCATACAGCGCCGTCCTTTGCCGCTTTATCAAACATACCGCGCCATTCGGAAAGCTTATCACGGTTCGTATCAAGTATCTCCTCTCTCGTCCTTCTTCTCTCGTCGTCGTCCACTCCCGAGAAAAAGTACCCGTCCGCAATTATGCCCTTTTCCTGCGGCGTACACAGCGGCTCGGTCATCGCCACTGTCGAGATTATATATCTGTCAAGCTCCTCGTCTCCGTCGCAGAACTCCTTTATAAAGTCGGACGTTTTGTCGTATGTTTTAAGACTCTTTGCGGGAGACGGGTCCCTGTAGGAATAAAACGAAAAGTTTCCGCTGCGCCGTACGGTAAGTCCCGTTCCGTAGGCTCCGCCCCTTACGCGGATGTTGTCCCACAGGTACGACAGCGACACTATATTCGAGGCGACCCTGAGCGAGCCGTCGGGCTTTCTTTCGGCAAGATGCGAGTTGTACCCCTTTACGGCATACGATACCTGCGACGGAATTACGATGCCGACCTTTTCGGGGAGCGCGCTCTTATATTCGCGCGACGGCGCGGGAGCCCTGCCGAGAGGCAAGAAGTCCGTAAACGCGCTTATATCCACCGCCTTTTGCGCCGTGACGCTCACAGTGAGCCCCGCCTTTACGGCGGCGTCTCTTGTCACCCTGCCGCAGATTTCGAGAAAGTCCGGGAAAACTTCGTCGTAGTTCTTTGAGAAGTCGTGCAGGAATTTTATATAAGAGTATCCCGACGACGCCTCGTCGACTGCCGCGGCGGCGGTGTAATGTGACCTTACCGCCGCAAAGCCGAGCGAATGACCGTCTCCGACCGCGGCGCGGCGCGCCGCCTCGTCCTCCTGCATTACAATCTCCCGTATTTTTTCGCTGTCGTCAAATTTTGTCTGTGTGAGAATTTCCGCGATTAAAGGCAGCGCCGCGTCAAGGTTTTCCTCGAGAACTCCCGCGTATACCGCAAGGTACGGAGTACACTCTGCCGTCTCACCGTCTTTGGGGAACGTCTTGATTTTTATATTAAGGCTTCCGACGTACGTCTTTATCGCCGTCTGAAGCTCCGCGGCGCTTCTGTTTTTTGTCGCAAGCTCGCCGTAGAGCTCGGTGACAAAGGAGACTCTCGTTATTTCCGAAAGAGAAAAGTCCGTGAGCGGGAAATACGCGTTGAGGTAAACTATGCCGCTTGTGGGGACCTTGTGAAAAATCACGCTCACGCCGCCGCGCTCGCATTTCTCGGTGCTTATATATTCGATCTCACCCTTGACCTCGTCGAGAGTCAGCGTCGGAACAAGGCGTGACATTTCGGGCGGGTCGGGGGTTTCCTGACGGAGCCTCAGCTCCTTGTTCATCTTGGAAAGAGCCCTCACTCCGTCGTCGTCAAGGGAGGAGGTCTCTCTTTTTATTCTCTCCTCCTCAGTCCTTCTTTCCTCGTCGCCGAGCGTCTCCGACGGCGACATATGCAAAACGCAAAGACCGTCTTTTGTCATAATATCCGAGAGCAGCTCTTCAAAGCCGCCGCCGTCGCTCATTCGGCGAATATCGTTTACAGTGTCGCCGTATGTCAGATACAAAAGCGGGTCGCCGCCGTAGAGCATACTGTTCATTGCGGAAATCGCCCTGTATATTCCCTGCGGCTCGGGAGTCTGCCTTGTCGCGAAGGCAAGCCTGTTTATCGAGGCGGCAAGGAGCTTCTTGTCGATACCCTTTGCCGCGGTCTTTTTTGCAAAGTCCGTTATGAGCTCTTTTATTTTCCCGCTGTCCGAGTCGGCGATGTTTTTTGCCGAAATGACAATATATGGCTGCGCGATGCCGTCCGAGACGAACATTTCAAAATCCTCGCAAAGCCCCGACGAGAGCACGGCGCGCTTTAAAGGGCTCTCGTTCGTTCCGCCGAGAACGTCGCACAGAACCTTCGCGGCGAGTATTTTGGTGCGCTCCTTCCATGTGCCGATAATTTTCCCCATAACAAGGCACGCCTTTTTGCCGTTGTCCTCGCCTGCGGCAATCTCGTAAAAGCGGACGCCCTCGTTTGAAACGGGTGGCTGCGGCGCAATATCGAAGACCTCTCCGCTTTTTTCGTATTTTTCAAGATAGGAGTCTATCATAATAAGAGTCTTTTCGAGAGGCACGTCTCCGTCAAGGAAGAAAATCGCGTTTGAGGGGTGATAGAATTTCCTGTAAGTCTCACAAAAGCTCTCGTAGGTGAGATTCGGAATTTCCGACGGGTCGCCGCCCGAGTTGAAGCGGTACACGCTGCTCGGGAAAAGCAGCTCGCAGATACCCGCCTCTATTCTCTCGTCGAGAGAGGACATCGCGCCTTTCATCTCGTTGAAAACGACTCCGCGGTAGGAATAAGCTCCGCTTTCACCTTCGATTTCGGTGTGTATTCCCTCCTGAAAGAAGATATTTCTGTCGGAAAGGAGGCGCGGCGCGAAAACGGCGTCGAGGTAGACGGACATAAGATTGAAAAAGTCGTTTTCGTTGCGGCTCGACACGGGGTACATAGTCTTGTCGGGGAACGTCATCGCGTTCAGAAACGTCGCAAGGGAGCTTTTCATAAGGTCGACGAAAGGCTCTTTTACGGGATACTTTTCGGAGCCGCAGAGGACGGAATGTTCGAGAATGTGGAACACGCCCGTGCTGTCGGACGGAAGTGTTTTAAACGTTACGGAGAAGGTTTTGTTTTGCTCCGCGCTTTTGGTAAAGCACAGCTTTGCGCCTGTTTTGGCGTGATACATTTCGATAATATCGGCGTCGAGCTCATCCGAGCGGCGCGCGCGTGTGACGACAAAGTTACAAATTTCGAGACCCTTTTCGAGTTGCATAGTGACCTCCGATTTAAGATTTTTTAAGTTTGCACGAACTTGTCCCAAAAGTTTTGGTCAAGCTTTTTCAAAAGCTTGCGGGGTCGAGGGGCAGAGCCCTCGTCGCGCTCCGCAGAGCGCGA
>CANRNZ010000069.1 GCA_947632135.1 uncultured Clostridia bacterium | reverse complement strand
ATCGCCGCTCAGTCGATAGGCGAGCCGGGTACTCAGCTCACAATGAGAACGTTCCATACCGGAGGAGTTGCCGGAGCGGATATCACGCAGGGTCTTCCCAGAGTCGAGGAGCTCTTTGAGGCGAGAAAGCCCAAAAAGGCTTCCGTCGTCGCGGAGGCGCCGGGCGTCATCGCAATACAGGACGTCGCAAAGAAGCAGCGCAATATAATCCTTACGACCGACCTCGGCGACGAGATAATCTATCAGATACCTTACGGCACGAGGATAACGGTTGAGGACGGCGAGAGAGTCAACGCGGGAGACGAGCTGACAGAGGGCTACAAGAACCCCGCCGACATTCTCAGAATAAACGGAATCGACGCTGTATACGACTATATCACCCGCGAGGTTCAGAGAGTTTACCGCTCGCAGTCTATCAATATAAACGACAAGCACATTGAGGTCATAACGCGCCAGATGACACGCCGTGTGAAGGTCGCAGACCCCGGAGACACTTCCCTTCTCACCGGCACCGTCGTCGACAAGACGGAATTCAACGCCGAGAACGACGCCGTTGAGCGTCTTATCGCCGAGGGCGACAGGACACTCAGAGTCGCGACGTGCGAGCCCGTTCTTCTCGGAATCACAAAGGCGTCGCTTCAGACGGAGTCCTTCCTTTCAGCGGCATCGTTCCAGGAGACGACAAAGGTTCTCACGGAAGCCGCCATCAAGGGCAAGGTCGACCACCTTATGGGACTCAAGGAGAACGTCATTATCGGTAAGCTGATACCCGCAGGTACGGGAATGAACTGCTACCGCGACGTTGAGGTCGAGAAGGTCGGCGAGGACGAGGACGACGAATTTGCAAAGTACATGAATACAATGGCTTATGCAAAGGAGAAGAGCGAGGAGGCAAATCAGCCGGACGGCGAACAGGCGGATGCCGCTGCCGACGGAGAGTCCGACAAAGAAAAAGCGTCCTATCTCGACGAGGAGAGCTACAACGGCGAGGAGGAGCTGACGGGCGGCGACGAGGAGCTCGAGGACGACGAGCCGCGCGGCGAGGAGTCCGACGGCGAGACGCTTGACGACGAGGAATAAGGCTACTTTACAGTTTAAGAAGAGCCGGAAGGGGTTTCCCTTCCGGCTTTATATCGGGAAGGATATTTTAAGATGATTCGGAGATATTCGACGGGGCGCGAGGCGCTGTATAAAATTGTTATTTTCCGCAAATAATAGATGGTGCCATTTTATATAAAAATCATATAAAATTATGTAAAGCTGTTGATTTTTCCGATTTTTTTGAATATAAAAAAATTCCTTGACATGAAAGTATTTGCGTGATATAATCATTATGCTTGGCTATGGTGTAACTATGCCGTTTTGAGCCTTTGCAGGAATTAATTCGGATAAATTTCGGGTGAATTTCGGATAAAATTCCGATAAAAATTCCGATAAATTTCCAATAAAATTCGATACATTTTCCGATACGTCGGATTTGTATATAAACATTTATTATTGAAGAAAAGGAGGAAAGAAATGCCAACCTTTAACCAGCTTGTAAAGCAAGGCAGAAGTCAGAAAACGTACAAGTCAAAGGCACCGGTCCTTCAGCAGACATTCAACTCTCTGAAGAAGAGACCTGTCGGTCAGCACTCCCCCCAAAAGCGCGGAGTCTGCACGAAGGTAACGACAACCGCGCCGAAGAAGCCGAACTCCGCGCTTCGTAAGATTGCCAGAGTAAGACTTACAAACGGTATGGAATCCACTTGCTACATCCCCGGTATAGGACACAACCTTCAGGAACACTCGGTCGTCCTTATCCGCGGCGGAAGAGTGCGTGACCTGCCCGGTGTGCGTTACCACATCATTCGCGGAACACTCGACGCTCAGGCTGTCGCAAACCGCAATCAGGGCCGTTCCAAGTACGGCGCAAAGCGCGCAAAGAAAAAATAAGGCGCGCTAAAACGCGGGGAAATCCCGCAGTTTCTCGTTGTTATTTCTAAATATGTGCCCATGCTGTTATAAGCGTAAATAATAAATGTTTATATGCGTTGACGGCGGCACCTGCGGAATAATATTTCGAGTACCTATGATATCATATAAATTTAATGAAGGAGGGAAGAAGAGTGTCACGTAGAGGTCAGATTTCAAAAAGAGACGTACTGCCCGATCCTCTTTACAATTCAAAGCTCGTCACAAAGCTTATCAATAATATAATGCTTGACGGCAAAAAAGGCGTCGCTCAGAAGATAGTTTACGAGGCTTTCGCCATAGTCGAGGAAAAGACGGGTCAAAGCGCGCTTGAAACTTTCAATCAGGCTCTCGAAAACGTAATGCCTGTACTTGAGGTAAAAGCACGCCGCATCGGCGGTTCAAACTATCAGGTCCCGATGGAAGTCAGAGAAGAGAGACGTCTCACGCTCGGTCTGCGTTGGTTGACGACATACTCCCGCAGCAGAGGCGAGAGAACAATGGCTGAGCGTCTCGCGGCTGAAATAATAGATGCAAAAAACAATGCCGGCGGCGCTTTCAAGAAAAAGGAAGAGACACACCGTATGGCAGAGGCCAACAAGGCTTTCGCACACTACAGATATTGACGGATTATTTATAACTTTAAAGTCTCATAAAATCTTTCAAAATCTTTGCGGAAGAATCAAGAAAGGATTGTTTAAGAATCTATGCCGAGAGAATATCCCCTTGAAAGGACAAGGAACATCGGCATCATGGCCCACATTGATGCCGGAAAAACAACCACAACGGAAAGAATCCTGTTCTATACCGGACGTACCCACAAAATGGGCGAAACCCACGAGGGCGGCGCGGTCATGGACTGGATGGAGCAGGAGCAGGAAAGAGGCATTACGATAACCTCTGCCGCTACGACCTGCTTCTGGAAAAACAACAGAATAAATATTATCGACACACCCGGACACGTTGACTTTACGGTCGAGGTCGAGCGCTCGCTCAGAGTTCTTGACGGCTCGGTCACCGTTCTCTGCGCGAAGGGCGGAGTCGAGCCGCAGTCGGAGACAGTTTGGAGACAGGCTGACAAATACCACGTTCCCCGTATGTGCTACGTAAACAAAATGGACATTATGGGCGCGAACTTCTACCGTGTTGTCGGCATGATAAAGGACCGTCTCAAAGCTAATGCAGTACCGATTCAGCTCCCGATAGGCGCCGAGGAATCCTTCCGCGGCATCATCGACCTTATAAGAATGGAAGCGGACGTCTACTACGACGACCTCGGAAAGGATATGAGAGTCGAGCCTATTCCCGAGGATATGGCGGAGCTTGCGGCAAAATACCGCGCGGAGCTTATCGAGTCCGTTTCCGAAACGGACGAGGAGCTTTTTGAAAAGTTCTGCGAGGGCGAGGAGCTCACCGAGGAAGAGATAAAGACGGCAATTCGCAAGGCGACAATCGCAAACAAGATGGTTCCCGTTACGTGCGGCACCTCTTACAAGAACAAGGGCGTTCAGAAGCTTCTTGACGCCATCGTCGACTTTATGCCCTCCCCTATCGACGTTCCCGCCATAACCGGCGTGAACCCCGAGACGGACGAGGAGGAGGAGAGACCCTCCGACGACAGCGCTCCTTTTTCGGCGCTTGCGTTCAAGATAATGACAGACCCGTTTGTCGGAAAGCTCTGCTTCTTCAGAGTTTATTCGGGAACGATGACAAAGGGCGAGTCGTGTCTCAACTCCAACAAGAAAAAGGTTGAGCGCTTCGGGCGTATATTGCAGATGCACGCAAACGAGAGAAAAGACCTCGACTGTGTGTACTCGGGAGACATCGCGGCTGTCGTCGGTGTGAAGAACACAACGACGGGAGACACTTTCTGCGACGAGAAGGCGCCGATTATTCTTGAATCAATGGAATTCCCCGAGCCGGTTATCAGAGTCGCAATCGAGCCGAAAACCAAAGCCGGTCAGGAAAAGATGGGAATCGCTCTCTCGAAGCTTGCAGAGGAGGATCCCACCTTCAAGACCTACACTGACGAGGAAACGGGTCAGACGATTATTGCAGGTATGGGTGAGCTTCACCTTGAGATAATAGTCGACAGACTTCTTCGTGAGTTCAAGGTCGAGGCGAATGTCGGACGTCCGCAGGTCGCATACAAGGAAACGATAAGACGCGGCGCCGAGTCCGATACGAAGTACGCGCGTCAGTCCGGCGGTAAAGGTCAGTACGGACATGTCAAAATCAAAATCGAGCCTAACGAGCCCGGCGCGGGTTATGTGTTTGAAAACACCGTCGTCGGCGGCGCAATTCCGAAGGAATATATCCCCGCAGTCGACGCAGGTATTCAAAGCGCAATGCAGAGCGGCGTTCTCGCAGGCTACAACGTCGTTGACGTCAAGGTAAATCTCTACGACGGCTCGTACCATGAGGTCGACTCGTCCGAAATGGCGTTCAAGATTGCCGGCTCCATGGCGTTCAAGGACGCTATGAAGAAAGCGGATCCCGTTCTTACGGAGCCTATAATGAAGGTGACAATAGTTACACCCGACGAGTACATGGGCAACGTTGTGGGAGACATCAACTCCCGCCGCGGTCAGATATACTCTCAGGAAATCAACGACGGCGTTATGACTCTCACGTCTTACGTTCCTCTTTCCGAAATGTTCGGATATGCGACGGAGCTTCGCTCCCGCACTCAGGGACGCGGAATGTACTCAATGGAGCCCGACCATTTCGCCGAGGTTCCGAAGAGCATTCAGGAAAAGCTTTCCAAGGCTTAAAAACAGCTCAAATCATATAAATGTTTTATATGTGAAAGATTTGAGTATCAACCAATCAAAGATTGCAGGACAGCAATTATAAACACATAAAAATTAAAATTATTATTTCAAAAAGGAGAATTTCAAAATGGCAAAGGCTAAATTTGAAAGAACCAAACCGCACGTTAACATCGGTACCATAGGACACGTTGACCACGGTAAGACTACTCTTACAGCCGCAATCACAAAGACTCTTGCTCTCAGCGACGACAGCATCGAATTCATGGCTTATGACCAGATCGATAACGCTCCCGAGGAAAAAGCCCGCGGTATCACAATCAACACAAGACACGTTGAGTATGAAACGGAAGCGCGTCACTATGCGCACGTTGACTGCCCCGGACACGCAGACTACGTTAAGAACATGATTACCGGCGCCGCTCAGATGGACGGTGCTATCCTCGTTGTCGCTGCGTCCGACGGTCCTATGCAGCAGACCCGTGAGCACATTCTTCTTGCCCGTCAGGTCGGCGTTCCCGCTATAGTCGTTTACATGAACAAGACAGACCTTGTCGACGACGAGGAGCTGCTCGAGCTTGTCGAGATGGAAATTCGTGAGCTCCTTTCCGAGTACGATTTCCCGGGCGACGATATTCCGATAATCAGAGGCTCCGCAAGAGTTGCTCTTGACTGCACAAGCACAGACCCCGCAGACCCCGCTTACGCTTCCATTCACGAGCTTATGAAGGCTGTCGACGAGTACATCCCCACACCCGAAAGAAAGTCCGACCTGCCCTTCCTTATGCCTGTTGAGGACGTATTCTCCATTTCCGGACGCGGTACTGTTGCTACAGGCAGAGTTGAGCGTGGTACTGTTAAGGTTTCCGACACTGTCGAGATAATCGGTCTTACGGACGAGAGAAAGCAGACTGTCGTTACCGGCGTTGAGATGTTCCACAAGCTTCTCGACCAGGCTGAGGCAGGCGATAACATCGGCGCTCTTCTCCGCGGTATCGCGAAGAACGAGATCGAGCGCGGACAGGTTCTCTGCAAGCCCGGCACGATCCACCCCCATACAAAGTTTGTAGGTCAGGTTTACGTTCTTACCGAAAAAGAAGGCGGCCGTCAGAAGCCCTTCTTCGCAGGCTACCGTCCTCAGTTCTACTTCAGAACAACAGACGTTACGGGAACAATCAGCCTTCCCGACGGAGTTGACATGTGCCGTCCCGGCGATAACGTCGATATGACTGTTGAGCTCATCACCCCCATCGCTATTGAAAAGGGTCTCCGTTTCGCTATCCGTGAGGGCGGCAGAACGGTCGGTTCCGGCGTCGTTGCCGAAATCATCGAGTAATTTTCAGCCGACGTTTTTATCGGATATTAAATATTTAAAATATATATTATTCGGTATTTAGTATTTGATATTTGCAGTCTTCTGCAAACGGGCTTACCCGACGAGGTCGGAGTCATTCCGACCTCGTCGGGATATTCGAATATTTTCGGATATATTCGAATATATTCGGATAAAAAAACAAAAATTAAATAGTTAGGAAGTATCTTTGGGGTTTGGTGAAATTCCATACCGGCGGTATAGCCCGCGAACGCTCCCTTTTGAGCGCCGAACAGGTGAGATTCCTGTGCCGACGGTGACGCGACGCAGCGTCTTTGCCGTGTTTTGCGGCAAAAGAGTCCGGATGATAAAAGATAACAGGCGGATTTTAATAACTTTCCGCGCTGCACAGTACCGACGAAGGATATTTCGTCGGCTTTTTATTTCTCCAAAGTTCTCCCATATAATATTTATAAATATAAAATATTTAATTTGAGGAGGATATAAAAATGGAAAATAACAATTCGAACAATTCAATCAATTCAAATAATTCAAATAATTCAAATAATTCAAGCAGAGGCTCCACGGGGGCTTACCCTTATTCGAAAGGCGCCCAAAAGCTCCGCAAAATAACAGTTATCGCGCTTTTCTGCGCTCTCTCTTACATGTGCGTTATGCTGCTGCCGAAAATAAAGGTCATGTTTTTGTCCTTTGATATAAAAGATGCCGTCATGGCTGTCGGGAGCATGTATTTCGGTCCTCTGTCCGCTGTCGTTATGACTCTTCTCATTTCCGTAATGGAATTCCTTACGGTCAGCGACACGGGAGTTTACGGGCTTATAATGAATTTTATATCGAGCACCGCATTTTGCGTGACGGCGTCTCTGATATACAAATACAACAAAAGGAAGTCGGGAGCGGTAGCGGCGCTTCTTTCCGCAGTTATTTTGATGACCGCTGTCATGATGTGCGCAAATTTGCTCATAACGCCTCACTACATGGGAGTATCCCGCACAGAGGTCGCGGGACTCATCCCCACGCTGTTTTTGCCGTTTAATCTCGCAAAGGGACTTTTGAACGCCGCGATAGTCATGCTTGTTTACAAGCCGCTGTCCGCCGCTATGAAATCGCAGGGAGTTTACAGCGGTAAGGCGGGCGGAGCGTCGTTTACCTTTAAAAGTAGGGGCACTGTCGTTTCGGCAGTTATCTCCGCCGCAGTCATAGCGGCTGTCCTCGTATTCCTGTTCGTTTATCTCAAGGCGGGGCTGTCGTCGTAATCAAAACAGACAAAGAGAGCAAGGAATTTTTTAGCGCCGCACGGAAGCAGTAAAAGGCGGGGTGTTCGTTATTTGCTTTTTAAATTTCTTTAAAGCTGTTTTAATTCTTTAAAATTTTCTTAAAATTGCAAAAGGTTTGACATATTATTTTAACTTTTTGTTGTGCAAAATACTTTTTTATGGTAGAATTGTAAAGGATTTGATTTGTCGGGAATTTTTCGGGAATTTTTAAAAAACGGGCTTATTCTCTTTCCCGCTTCTTACACTTTCGTTTGGAGACTGCATGGAGACTGTATGAACGAGTACTTACATATTTTTTTGATATCTATGGTTCCGATACTGGAGCTGAGAGCGGCGACAGTTATAGGGTGCGCCGGTGGGCTTCCGTGGTATGGCGTTATGGCGGTCAGCGTAATCGGAAATATGCTGCCCGTACCGTTTATACTTGTCTTTATAAGAAAAATTCTTCACCTTATGAAAAAAAGCCCGATTTTGAAAAAAGCCGCGCACTGGATAGAAAACAAAGGTGAAAAGAACCGCGAGAAAATAATGAAGTACGCCTTTTTCGGTCTTGTTTTGTTTGTCGGCATACCTCTGCCCGGCACCGGAGCGTGGACCGGCGCGCTTGCCGCCGCGATGGTGGATATGAGGCTGAAGCTCGCGCTGCCCGCAATTTTTGTCGGGGTTATCCTCTCGTCCGTTATCATGGTGCTTGCCTCCTACGGAGTCCTCGGATTTCTCTCGTTTCTTCTCTGATTTCTTTCCACACTTTTTCCGCCTTATAAATAAATGCGAAACGGCATTTTTTGAAAATTCTTTTGTAATTCTATTGACTTTCGATATAAATTGTAATATTATATATAAAAGAAAAATTAAATATCATTTCTTATCAAGAGCGGCGGAGGGACCGGCCCCATGAAGCCCGGCAACCTATTCTGTTTTACAGGCGGAACAAGGTGCTAATTCCTGACAGATGAGAATGCGCAAACGCTTTTGTATGCCCTCAGCTTGTCCGGGGGCATTTCTTTATTTTTATATAAATAATTTATATATGTTTATATATAAAAAATGCCGACGGTTTATTTGTTTGAGATTCTAAATATATAATGACAACGGCGCAAATGTACGGGCAATACAAAATTACCGAAAATAAAACGAAAGAGGGAGAGCGAAATGAGAAGATTATTTACCTCGGAATCGGTTACGGAAGGACATCCCGATAAAATATGCGACCAGATATCAGACGCCATTCTTGACGCCATACTCGAAAACGATTCGAATGCAAGGGTCGCCTGCGAAACATTCTGCACGACGGGACTTGTCGCCGTCATCGGGGAGATATCGACAAAGTCGTATGTGGACATACAGTCTATAGTCAGAAACACGGTGCGCGAAATCGGGTACAACAGAGCGAAATACGGCTTTGACTGCGATACGTGCGGGATCGTGACGTCGATACACGACCAGTCGGCGGATATTGCCCTCGGGGTCGACAACTGCGCCGAGGCAAAGGCGGGTGAGATTACCGATTACAGCACGGGGGCGGGCGACCAGGGTATGATGTTCGGCTTTGCGTGCAGCGAGACAAAGGAGCTTATGCCGCTGCCGATTTCCCTTGCCCACAAGCTCGCGCGTCAGCTTGCAAAGGTCAGAAAAGAAGGCACCCTTCCCTATCTTCGCCCCGACGGCAAAACTCAGGTCACAGTTGAGTATGACGGGGCTCGGCCTGTCAGAATAGACTCCATTGTAGTATCCTCTCAGCACAGCGAGGAGGTCGAGCTTGACAGGATACGCGCCGATATTATAAAATACGTGATAAAGCCCGTCGTTTCGTCGGAGCTTACGGACGATGATACAAAAATATACGTAAATCCCACGGGACGTTTTGTTATCGGGGGACCGAACGGCGACTCAGGTCTTACGGGAAGAAAGATAATCGTCGACACGTACGGCGGATATTCGCGCCACGGCGGCGGCGCGTTTTCGGGCAAGGACCCGACAAAGGTTGACAGAAGCGGCGCTTACATGGCGCGCTATCTTGCCAAAAACGTTGTCGCGGCGGGGCTTGCAGACAAGTGCGAAATCCAGCTCGCCTACGCAATCGGAGTCGCAAGGCCTGTTTCGGTTCTTGTCGATACCTTCGGGACGTCCAGAGTCGACGAGGCAAGGATATCAAAAACGCTCGCGGACGCCGTCGACCTTCGTCCCGCAGCAATTATAGAGCGCTTTGATTTAAAACGTCCGATTTACAAGCAGCTTGCCTCTTACGGGCATATGGGACGCGAGGACCTACCGAACATTCCGTGGGAAAAGACCGACCTTGCAAACGAGCTGAGAAAGCTTTTGTGATTACTTTTCGCGTCTTGATTGGAGCTTTGCAAAAAACGCAAAGCTCCTTTTTTATATATATTTATATCGGGCTGTTTTCGGTGCGGCAATCGCGCGGTATTTAATTCGGTTTTTTATTTAATATTTGAACAAAAATAATTTTGCGGCATAAAATATTATAGAATAATAAAATAAGAACAGGCTTTAGTTAATTTTAATTTTTGTTAATTTTTGGGAATAAACCGATTTCAGAGGTCGATATGATAAGCAGTACTATTTACGAAATTATTATTTCCGCTTTCGCGGTCTACGGGTTTATAATCGCATTGTACGAAATAAAAAACCTGTGTCTGAGGCAGTCGGAGAAGAGACGAAAAAAGGATATCGGAGAACAAGGGACAAGACAGGACAACGAAGAATACAAAAACGAGGCAAATTGCCGCGGCGCCGAGGATGACGGAGATACTGTGACGGATAGAAGCTGCGTCGAGGAGGACGAGACGGGAGGCGAGCAGTCCGAAAACCGCGCGGGAAAGGGGTTTTTGGAAAAGGGAGATGAAGAAAAGGAGAGTAAAGAATAAAAATCGCGGAGGGGTGAGGTAAGGCATAAAGCACGGCACGGCGGGTTCGCCGTGCCGTGCTTTATTAGCGTGAGGTATGTCTTTGAAAAAGACCTCTTTTAACGTACTGCTCGGAATTTACGGAAATTACGCGGTATCCCGTCGACTCGACGGCTCTCTCCCAAATTTTGTGTAAACACCCCATCATGGCATAATGCGTATCT
>CANRNZ010000068.1 GCA_947632135.1 uncultured Clostridia bacterium | reverse complement strand
TTATACCATACTTTGACAAAAAAACAAAGCCCTTTTCAGAACTTTGTCTTCAGTCTGGGGCTTTGTCTTCAGGCTGACGGCAAGGCTTATGCCTTGCCGTTTTTGTGGTGACCCGTGGGAGAATCGAACTCCCGTTACCGCCGTGAAAGGGCGGTGTCTTAGCCGCTTGACCAACGGGCCGAATGGCTCGGCGAATACTTCCGCCTCGCCGTGGTAGCGGAAGTTGGACTTGAACCCACGACCTATCGGGTATGAACCGATTGCTCTAGCCAGCTGAGCTATTCCGCCTTTTAGCGTATCGGTCGGCTTCGACCGAACGCTTGCATAGTATACCACGCAAAAGAGCGTTTGTCAATACCTTTTCTGTTTTTTTGTTAAAAAAGTGAGTAATACAAAAGCGAGAATTGCTTTACGCTCAATAATCAAACCCGAACGCCTCGGCGATTATTTCAAGAATTTTAAACCTCACCTTATATTTCGGTTTTGAGTCCTGCAGTATCAGCTTGTACTGTTCCGACGAAAAGCCAGCGGCAAGAAAGTCCTCCTCCTGCTCTGCGGCAGATGACGCGCAGCAGAGCGGCGGATACAGAACGCACCACCAGTTCTTCCCCGCGCCGTCTCCTATTATCACTCTGAGAGACGTGTATTTTCCCTCCGGGAGAACAAAATTGTCGTAATATCTGACCGGATAATCCTCATACCCAAGCTCGACGCGAACCTTGTCAAAGCACTCCTGAGCTATAAGTACCTTCTCCGCTTCACGGGCAATAAGCTCCTTTTGAGCCTCGAGTCCGACGACCGCCTCGTCTATACTGTCATATTTACCGTTTTCCGAGACCGTTTCAAGTATTCTGTCCCGTACCAAAAGCTTCAGGCGCTGGTCGTCGTCGCTGTCCGAATTTGCAATAACATGCAGCCTTACAACATTGTCATATATTTCCTGCTCACCGTTCACGGGCAAAAGCGAAAGCAGCACGAACACGATTATCATGCACGCGGCAAAAGAAACGGCAAATTTAACCTTCACATTGCTTTTTAACATCAGTTCAATCTCCCTTAAATCAAGATATACTATTGTGCTCAATAAACATCCGGATTATTCGCGGAGATTAAATTTTTTATCGGAGAAAATAAAAAACAATATAAAGCTTTCGTCCGCCCTTTTGGGGCGGACGAAACGAATAAAAATTTTTAACTGATTAAATACATACTCCGACCGAAAAGCCCGAATCAATTCGTTGCCGCGGCAATCAAAACCTCGCTGTCTTTCTTTTTTCTTTTGAATGTCGGAACGATATCGCAAAGCTTTGATATCACAATTTCCGACAATTCCTCGTCGGACATTTCGTTGTCGTTTACAATCTCCCACAGCTCGTCAAGCTGACCTCTGAGGACATCGGAGTCAAAGTCCAAGGGATGACCGACATATATCTTGTCGTTTCTCGTCTTTTGCAGTCCCTCTTCACTCATTAAAAGCTCCTCAAACAGCTTTTCGCCGGGTCTCAGTCCGATAAATTCAATGTCGATTTTCTTTCCCGCAATCGCTATCATCTTCTTTGCAAGGTCGACTATCTTTACCGGTTCGCCCATATCGAGAACGAAAACCTCCCCTCCGTGCGCCATGGCGCCCGTCACAAGGACAAGCTGAACCGCCTCGGGTATCGTCATAAAATAACGTATTATATCGGGGTGAGTAACTGTAACCGGACCGCCGTCCGCTATCTGCTTTTTGAAAAGAGGGATAACAGAGCCGTTTGAGCCGAGAACATTTCCGAAACGCACGCAGGAAAAGCAGGTATCGCGGCAGAGCCCGGGGGTCGTATTCATCGACTGTATTATCATCTCGCAGACACGCTTCGTCGCGCCCATGACGTTTGTCGGGTTGACCGCCTTGTCGGTAGAAATCATTATGAATCTCTTAACGCCGTATTCAGCAGCCGCCCTCGCCGTATTGAGAGTTCCGAATATATTGTTTTTGACAGCCTCGGCGGGAGAGGTCTCCATAAGAGGGACATGCTTGTGCGCCGCGGCGTGAATAACAACGTCGGGACGGTATGACCTTATTATGTGACTTATCCTCTCTCTGTCGCGCACGCTTGAAATTATGACCTTGAGGTCAAGAGAGTCGCCGTATGCGCGGCGCAGCTCCTGCTCAATGTCATACGCGTTGTTCTCGTAAATATCGACAATAATGAGACGCTTCGGTGAATTTGCGGCTATCTGTCTTGAAAGCTCGGAGCCGATAGAGCCGCCGCCGCCGGTTACAAGCACCGTCTTTTGGCGGACAAAATCGAGCACCTCGCTGTTTACCACATTTACAGTCTGCCGTCCGAGCAGCTCATCGGGGGTAATGTCACGTATTTTCTGAATGAAATCCCTGTCCTCCGCCTGAAAGTCCAAAAACCTCGGAAGTATTTTGACCTCGACTCCGACCTCGCTGCACCTCTCGATAAGCTCGGCTCTTCTTGCATTGTCCGCCGACGGAATTGCAATGATTATCTGCTCCGCCTTATACTTGTCCGCTATCTTTTTTATATCGGCGGTCGTTCCCGCCACATAAAGACTGTTGAACCTTTTTCCAACCTTGTTCAAATTGTCGTCAACGCCGACAACGGGGTCTATATTGCAATCGGGAGTAATCTTTATCTCCGCGAGCATACTGTGACACGCGTTACCGCAGCCGACAATCATAGTCCTTTTTTTCGCGGACTTTTTGCCCTTGTTTTCAATGTCATTGATAACGTCGCGGTAAACTCTGTATAGAAGTCTTACCGAAACAAGCATCAGCCCCGCTACCGCAGACGTCACGAGATAGAAATAGAAAGGTATGGAAAAATCAAGTATCAATCTGCTCAGAATAAAGTAAATCGCTCCGGCAGCCACCGACGCAATAGTGCATATAAAAAATTCTTTAGCCTCGGCATATTTCCAAAGGCTGTGATAGGCGCCCGAAAGAAACAGCGTCAAGAAAAAGGCAGGTATAAGCAGACCGAGGAGATGCGTATACATATAGCTCGTACATTCCAAATACAGTCTGCAATAATAGTAACAAATATTAAAAGCGAAAAAGACGAGTACCATATCCGCCGCCATAAGGAGCAGATCTCTGATTTTAATTTTCAAAATATCACTCACTTTTCCTTACAGGCACAAGTAGTCTGTATAATATAGTTTTATAAAGTGTGGTATTGTGGTATTACGGCAGCGTCGAAACAGATGCCGTCGTAAGATTTTGCATTGCTCAGCTTTTATATTGATATCCGTATTTTTTGTAATAATGATTTCCGTATTTACCGTTATAAGAAAGACCGAGCGACTGATTCATGCTGTTTGAGAGGAAAGCGCCGAGAAGATTCACACCGGCGAGCTTCACACCTTCAATCGCGCTTTCGAGATGGTCATGCTTGCAGACTGTGGGGCAAACCGCAAGGAGAATTCCCGCGGTATGCGGCGCAAAGGTCAGAACGTCCGATACGATAGTTATGGGCGGCGTGTCAAGTATGACATAATCGTACATACCCGAAAGCTCGTGGAGAAGCTTCAGCATCGGCTTTGAACCGAGAAGCTCAGACGGGTTTGACGGTATCTTTCCCGATGTGAGAAGGTCAAGATTCGGTCTAACGTCCTTCTTTATTGCAACGTCAAGCATACAGTCGCCTATAAGAACGCCCGAAAGACCTCTGACGTTCCCGACGCCAAAGAGCTTGTGCTGAACAGGCTTTCTGAGGTCGGCGTCAAGAAGGAGAACCTTCGCGTTCATCTGGGACATTGCTATTGCAAGATTTGCGCTTGAAGTCGATTTACCCTCGCCGGGAAGCGAGCTTGAAACCGCAAAGACGTTTTTAAGCTCTGCATCCTCGGACGCCGCAAGAGCGAAAAGAAGATTCGTTCTTAATGTCTTATAGGATTCGGTAACCTGAAAGGAGGTCTTGGGACCGAGAAGCATATCGGGGGAATAATTGGGCGCGTTCTTTTTTTTCTTATCTGATTTTTTACTCATTGCCATAATATGTACGGTACCTTTCTTTGCTTTTCATGTTGAAGTTCGGTATTTCACTGAGTATCGGAATACCGTACCGCTCCGTTATTTCCTCTTTGGACTTAATACGTGTGTCAAGGTAGTATGAAAGTACTATCACCACGGCGACAACCAAAGCAAGAGCAAGACCGCCGAGCGCGGGAATCTTGAATGACGGGTAGTTTGTACCCACGGTCGTTATCTCGGTCGCTGTATCGAGAGGCTCCGCGACACCGACCTTTATTCTTTCGATAAGCATGTCGGGAACGATATCGAGCACCGAGTTGCAGATATCAATAGACATCTGAGCGTCCTCTGTGGTGCATGTTATTTTCATTACCTGAGTTTCGTCGACCGGAGAAACATCTACCGATTCCGCAATAAATGCGGAATCCATATTCATGTATTCATCGTAAAGATTCATCAATGCCTTGGAGCGCTCTCTAAGTCGGGCCGCCTTGCTTTGAGGCGTTGCCTCGAGTGTATCTGCGGCGCCGAGTTCCGTTTCGAGCGAAACAGTGTCGTTGGGAGCCGCTCCGGTCTCAATTGCGTCAGCATCCGCCGCAAGGCTCTCGGCGTTCTGCTTCAGAACCTGAGCGCGTACCTGCATTTCCTCAATGACAGGCTCCGTTACGACGTTCTGTTTTATAACGACCGAGCAAACCTTAATAAGGTCCTGGGAATTTCGCGATTCGTTTGTGCTGTATGAAGATATCGTTTCGTTTGAGCTTGAAACATACATCGTAGCCGTCGCGATATACATCGGTTTTTTCGGTATCTCAACTATGTAGTACAAAGCGCCGAAGCACACCGCAAAACAGAGCAAGAGAATCCATATACGTTTAAGAAGCAGCAGTGCCACTTCCTTGAGATCGATCTCAAATCCGCCTTCGTTTTTTGAACTCATCAATTTTTCACCTCATGTAATAGTACTTATACTGTATTATACCCTATGTCCGAAATGTTTCAAGTCAATGAAACCGCGTTGTGTCAAAAAATTCTTTACCATATATTATTATATTTTCGACATTTTAACAGTGATATTTCCGATATCAAGCTCAAGAGTTCCCGTAAAGTCGCTCTTATCCTGCTTCTTATCGCATATCTCTGCAAGCAGCTCCGCTTCAATATACTCGGAATTTTCTTTTATAATATCGGCCGCTTTCCCGCCGCAGTCAAAATGAACGTATATGCGGTCGGAGACGCTGAAGCCCGCGTCCTTTCTGAACACCTGACACTGACGAAGTATGTCTCTCAGATACCCCTCGCAGAGAAGCTCGTCCGTAATGTTCATATCGAGACTTACGACATATCCGCCGTCCTTCACAATGGATATATTGGGCTTTGAGACGGACGTCACAGTGAAAAGCTCGGACGGCATCTCACGCTCATACCCCGGCACCGTAACGGCGCGACCCGCCGATATATCGCAAACGACCTTCTCCATATCGTCGGATTCGAGAGAGGCAAGAATACCCTTTACCCGGTTTACGTCGCCCTTTAAGAACGCGCCGGCTTTTCTGAAGTCAAGTCCCGCTGTCTTTGTCTCGAGCGCGTCGGGAGTGTCGAGTATCTCAAGGCGCTTTACGTTTATCTCGCCGAGCATTATCGAAACGAGAGTGTCGTCTATCTCGATTTTCCCGTCCTCGCGGCACAGATAGAGAACCGAGAGCGGCTGACGTATTCTTACCTGCTTTTCGTTTCTGAGCTTCAGAACAAGAGATATTATGTTTCTGACCTCGTCCACCTCGTCGATAACCGGCAGATATTTTTCGATATTGTCCATAACGCGCGGCCAGTCGGTAAGATGTACCGATTCGGCGCTTTCGGTGGAATACCTGAGCACGACCTCGCGCCATACATGCTCCGTCATAAACGGAATAATCGGCGCCATGACCTGAGTTATCGTCTTTATCGCATACATCATCACGGTGTACGCGGTGTTCTTATCCTCCGTGTCCTCAACCTTCCAGAAGCGTCTGCGGTTCACACGGATATAAAAGTTTGAAATGTCGTCGACGACCTTTTCATAGTAGGCAACAACGTCCTTTGTCGAATAGGACTCCATCGCCTCGGTGGCGCGTCTGACAAACTCATTGACAAGCGCGACAAGCCACCTGTCTACAAGGTTCAGCTTTTCCGGGTCGATTGACGACACGTCGACTCTCGGCTTGTCAATCTCCGCGTATGTCGCAAAGAACGTGGAAAGATTCCAGTACGCAAGCAGCTTTCTCTTTGCGCCCTCGCCGAGATTAAAGCCGTATCTGACGTCGTTTGTGATGGGAGCCGCGGCATATATATATCTTGACGGGTCGGCTCCGACCTTGTCCGCCGCCTCGTCGAACCTTATCATGTATCCCGTCTTTGAAAACCTGCTGCCGTCCTCGGCCGTTACCATGCCGTAGGTACCTACCTGCTCATAGGGAGGCTCGTCAATAAGCACTGTGCTCATAAACAGCATTGAGTAGAACCAGAGACGTATCTGCTCTTTCATCTCGACGACATATTCCGCCGGGAAGTACTGCTTCCAATATTCTCTGTCCTCAAAATATTTCAGCGTCGAAAACGGAACTATTCCCGCGTCGAGCCATACGTCGCCCACCTGCTGAATCCTCTTTACGGGCTTTCCGCAGTGCGGGCAGTAAATTTCGATTTCGTCTATCCACGGTCTGTGGAGATGAGGTATACTGTCAACAAGGGACTTGTCCACAGCCCTCTCGCGAAGCTCTTCCTTTGAGCCGATAACGGTAACGTGTCCGCACTCCTCGCAGGGATAGAAAGGCAGCGGCAAACCGTAGAAGCGCTTTCTCGAAATGTTCCAGTCCGTCATGTTGGTCAGCCAGTCGAGCATTCTCTTTTCCTGATACGGAGGGTTCCATTTTACCTTTTTGGCGTTTCTTATAAGCCTCTCTCTCAGCTCCTCGACGTCTATCGCCCATTCCTTTACACAGCGGAAAAGTATCTCCGTTTTGCATCTCCAGCATACGGGATAGCTGTGTACTATCTTGTGAGTATAGAAAAGCTTTCCGCGCTTTTTGAGCTCTTCAAAAACCTCGTCGCGCACATCGTGAGCGTTCTTGCCCGCAAAAACTCCGCAGGCGGAGCTGAGTATCCCGTACTCGTCAATCGGCACAAGAACGTCGAGCCCTTCCCTCTTTCCGAGCTCAAAGTCCTCGGCGCCGCAGCCCGGAGCGATGTGAACCACTCCGCACCCCTCGTCGTCAAGAACCTCCTCCCACGGAACGATCCTGTGGTCGACGCCCGCCTGAAGTCCGATCTCGGGAAAACAGGTCTCATAGTGGAGCCCGACAAGAGCGCTGCCCTTAAACTCTTCGTTTATTTCGTACTTGCCTTCGAATTTGTTCTTATAATAGGTCTTCCCCATTATGAGGTTCTGACCCTCGTCCGTTCTCATTGAAACGTATGTCAAATCGGGGTTTACCGCAAGCGCGACGTTCGACGTGAGAGTCCACGGAGTCGTCGTCCACACAAGCATGTACGCGTCCTTTTCGACAAGAGGAAGCTTTATGAACACGGCGACGTGCTCGATTTCCTTATATGAGCCGGACATTTCGTGCTCCGAAAGGGACGTGCCGCACCTCGGGCACCACGGCATCGGCTTATTTACCTGCTTTATCCAGCCGTTCTCGTCGCACTTTTTGAGAAACGCCCATATGCCCGTGATATTGGAATCTTTATATGTATAATATGAGTTGTCCCAGTCCATCCACTGACCGAGTCGTTTTGACTGCTCTGTTATTATCCCGGAATACTTCTTGACCCTCTCAATGCACTTTTCGGTAAATTTGTCAATTCCGTATTCCTCGATATCCTTTTTGCTTTCAAAGCCGAGCTCCTTTTCGACCTCGACCTCGACCCAGAGCCCCTGGCCGTCAAAGCCGTTGCGGTAATGGGAGTCATAGCCCTGCATCGCCTTGTATCTCAGAAAAACGTCCTTGAGAGTTCTTCCCCAGGCGTGATGGATACCCATCGGATTGTTGGCGGTTATGGGTCCGTCGATAAAACGGTATTTCTTCCCGTTTTTGTTTTTCTCCTTCAGCTTTTTAAAGGAGTCGTTTTCTTCCCAGTATTTAAGAATTTCTTCCTCGTTTGCAGAAAAGGAATAGGAAAAATCGAATGGCTCTCTCATTTACTTCCTCCGTATGACCATTTCGTAAATTCATATACCGCGACCGTAAAACGCAAAGCCCGCCAAAGACTGTAATCTCGGCGCGCCGGCACAGACTTAAATTTGTTTCGATTTTATTTCGATTTTTCGATTTTATCGGATTGTCTCTTTCGACCCGAGTGAAAACAGTATATCTTAACGGTTCATTCTCCGTTTGTTCAACATACCGCACTATTTTATCACACAAATACATTAAAATCAATAGTAAAATAATTTTTTATTGTCGGACGAATAAAAAACGACAGTACAAAATACGGTAAAATGCCATCTTTTGCACTGTCGCGCAAATATATCTTACCATCGGTCAATCTGTCAATTTATAAGTCTGTAAGTCTGTAGGCCGCTCGGTCGCCGAATCAATCAAGTAAGTAAATTTCAAAAAGCATATTTACAAACCGACGAAAAACCGAATAAGCAATATTTTCAAATTTTTCAAAATATATCAAAATATAAAAATTAAATAAATCGAAAAAAGACGTCTTATGTCAGCTGCGGTAATCGGACTGGCGCGTCCGGGAGAGATTGAGCGCTCCCTCGGGCAGAACGGACAGGTGGTCGAGCGAAAGCCCCGTGCCTATCGCGACGCAGTCGACCGCCTTGTTTGCGACCCTCGTCTTTATACCCGTAACGCTTGCGATAAGTCTGTCAAGCCCGAACAAAAGGCTTCCGCCGCCGGTCATTACGATTCCGTTATAGAGAATGTCCCCGATAAGCTCGGGCGGCGTCCTCTCGATTACGTTGCATACCGCCTCAATGACCGCGGTTATCGGCTCCTCAAGGGCGTTCGGCATATCGAGAGATGAGATTCTTATGACCTTCGGGAGTCCCTGAATAAGGCACCTGCCCTTGACGTCTATAAATCTCGGCTCGTCTCTGTGCCACGCACCACCGACCTTCACCTTAATTTCCTCCGCGGTTCTCTCGCCTATCGCCACATTGTAGCGGCGGCGCACATATCTTATTATAGCGTCGTCGAACTTGTCTCCCGCGACTTTAATGGACTCCGACACAACGACTCCCCCAAGGGAGATGACCGCGATATCGGTCGTTCCGCCGCCGATGTCGACTATCATATGACCGTTCGGCGTGGAGATATCGATTCCCGCTCCGATTGCCGCCGCCACAGGTTCCTCAACAAGATACGTTTTCTTTGCACCCGCGCCCTTTGCCGCGTCGAGCACCGCTCTTTCCTCAACCTCTGTTATCCCGCTCGGAACACAGATTATGACTCTCGGCTGCCAGAGGTTCACCGAGCCGCAGGCGCGCCTTATAAAGTGCTGTATCATTCTGAGCGTTACCTCATACTGACTTATAACGCCGTCGCGAAGAGGTCTGAGAGCAATTATGTTTCCCGGTGTTCTTCCGAGCATCTGCTGAGCCTCGCGCCCTATTTTCAGTATGTTCCCTGTATCGCGGTCAATCGCGACAACGGAAGGCTCCTTCAGAACTATCCCCTTTCCCTTGACGTACACAAGCACCGTCGCGGTTCCGAGGTCAATACCTATATCTTTACGCATCATCACATAACACCTGTAAATACATTACTTAAAGTACTTAAAGCAGAAAAACACATAGTTCACATCATTCGACAAAACGCGCCTCAAGCCTTTCGATTTCACCCTCAAACTCTTGCCGGATATCTCGGCTTTTCATAAAACTACTTTTCGCTTATCAAATATTTTAACACAATGCCAAATGATTTGCAATATCTTTTTTGACAAAAATCTAAAATATAACTTTTAATTTTCTCTCTGTTTTCTTTGGCTTTTAAAAGAGTTCAAAAAGATTACAAAACTAATATAAAAAACATAAAATCTTCACACAAACATCACTTTTTCGGGGTATTATATTCCGATGAAGGAAAAATATTCACATAAAACTTCAAATAAAACACCCCTATAATAAATATTAAATCACATTAAAAATCAAAACGGAGGAAATCAAGTCTTGATAGAAGTCAAAAACCTGACGAAAAAATACGGCTCTTTCACGGCGGTTAAAAATCTTAATTTAAAGCTTGAAAAGGGTCATATATACGGACTTCTCGGCCCGAACGGCGCAGGGAAATCCACCACGATGAATATAATGACAGGCTGCCTTGCCGCGACTGAGGGCACTGTCACCGTAAACGGATTTGACATTTACGACGACGCCGCGAAGGCAAAAAAGTGTATCGGGTATCTCCCCGAAATCCCGCCTCTTTACAACGATATGACCCCCTTTGAATATCTGAGATTCGTCGGGCGCTCGAAAAAAATCGACAAAACGAAACTTGACGCCGAAATCGAGCGCGTAATGGACAAATGCGGTATTGAAAATGTCGCCGACAGACTTATAAAAAATCTGTCAAAGGGCTACAAGCAAAGGGTCGGCATCGCGCAGGCGCTTATCGGCGATCCGGAGGTGCTGGTGCTGGACGAGCCCACCGTGGGGCTGGATCCCAAGCAGATATTGGAGATTCGGCAGGTCATCAGCCAGCTGGGGAAGGAGCGGACGGTCAGTGCGCCGATCCGGACCTCCGAACCGGGCTCCATAGGCCGCAGCAGGTCCTCCACGAAGGGCACACGGTAGGCGATGCACTTGCAGGTGGGGCCGGTGGCCAGGATGGGGACCCGGAGCTTCTTGGTGAGCACCGTCAGGCCGCCGATGTGGTCGCTGTGCTCGTGGGTGATGAGGATGGCCGCCAGC
>CANRNZ010000067.1 GCA_947632135.1 uncultured Clostridia bacterium | reverse complement strand
TAAATTTTGAAGTTATTGCCTTTTAAACCCCTCCGTCGGCAAAGCCGACACCTCCCCTTTCAGGGGAGGCTCTTGAAGTCGGTGCCTCGCCCCTCTACTTGGCACTGACCGACAGACGCTTTTTCTTGACTCATAAGCGCAAGAAAAAGCTTTGCAAAAAGAACGCGTATCGGGGCGTTTCGCGCTCTGCGGAGCGCGACGAGGGCTCTGCCCCTCGACCCCGCAAGCTTTTGAAAAAGCTTGACCAAAACTTTCAAAGTGAGTCTGCGCGAACTTTGAAAAAGGCGCGCGAAAACTTTCGTGTTGGGTCGGTGCAAACTTTGAAAAAGGTGCGCGAAAACTTTTGAGGTGTGTCTGCGCCGACATAAAATTCACGTCAAACCGCGTTTAATATATTGAAATAATTTCGCGTTCATGGTAATATAAGTATCGGGAATTATTGCCTATAATAAACGCCTTCTTTGAATCCAAGGCGCACAAAAAGAATACGCGGCAGGTTAAAAGTTTAAAATGAAAACAAAAAATTTTACGGAAAAATCTATGGAAAAATCTATGGAAAAATCTATGGAAAAAACTACGGAAAAATCTATGGAAAAAACTACGGAAAAATCTATGGAAAAAACTACGGAAAAATCTACGGAAAAATTCACGAAAAAAACCAATGAAATTCTTCACGTGATACCTCAGCCGAAAAAAGCGGTGAATCACGGCGCGAACCTCTTAATTAAACCGGTGTATCTGTCGGACGACGAGTCCTTTGACAGTACGCTGCTCGCTTTTTCCGAGCTGTCCGACAGAATATTCGGCCTTGAGTTCACCCCTCTTGAGCCGTCTGAGCTCTCGGAGTCCGACGAGTCACTTTTTACGCCTCTTACCGAGTCGGGCGAAGGAGGCAGCGCGGCCTCGGCGGACAAGTCGTTCGACGGCGAAAAAGCCCCGCGGGGCAGAGACGCCGTGTCCGCCGCGGGGATAGTCGTAAAAAAATTACCGAGCGGCGAGTTTGAAAAGGAAAGCGGCGAGTACGGCGCATACAGAATAAAAATCGACGGCGCGTGTCTTGTCGAGATATCGGACAGGGAGGGGCTTTGCTCCGCGCTCTCTGTACTTCTCCAACTGGCGCGCCGCACGTGCGACAATCTTATAAGCCTTCCGAAATGCGAAATAGAGGACGCGGCGGACAGCGCGTTCCGCGCGCTCTCTATCGACGTCGCGAGACGCCGCCACCCGATATCTTATCTTTACAGGTATGTCGAGCTGTGCTTTATGTTCAGGGTAAACAGGCTGATTGTACACTTCACCGACGACGAGAGCTATACTCTTCCGAGCAAAGCCTTCCCGAGGCTTGCGACGAGAGGGCGGCGCTATACGGAGGAGGAGCTGTCGGCGCTGATTGAGTACGCGCACTCTCTCGGAGTAATGCTCATACCCGAAATCGACATGCCGGGGCACTGCGCGCAGATGATGAAAAAATATCCCGAGGTGTTCGGGAGCCACGGGATAACGGACGCCTCAGAGGAGACGTTTTCGGCGCTCGGCACGCTGTATTGTGAGGCGGCGTCGCTTTTCAAATACTCGGATTATATCCACATAGGCGGCGACGAGGCTGTTCTCGGGCGCTGGGGCGACTCCGAGCGGACAAAGGAGTACATGAAGAAAAACAAAATAAGCGATTTTGTCGAGCTCTACGGGCACTACGTCGGGAGAATCTGCCGCGCCGTGCTCGATATGGGAAAGACTCCTATCGTTTGGGAGGGCTTTCATAAGGAGTCGAACGCGCTCGTGCCGAAGGAGGCGCTCGTCATAGCGTGGGAGAGCCATTATCAGCTTGCCCCCGAGCTTTGCGAGGCGGGCTTTGAGATACTGAACGCGTCGTGGAAACCGATGTACGTCGTATCTCCGTGGCAGAAATGGAGTCAGAGGGAGATACTCGGATGGAACAAATACACGTGGGACCACTGGTGGGAGGGCTCCGCCGCGTATAAGAACAAAATAGTGCTGGACCGTGGGGCGCCGGTGCGCGGGGGGATACTTTGCGCGTGGGGCGACTATCTGAAGGGCTACGAGAGCAGCATGCTTGCGTGCGAGCTTGAGTTTTCCTGTGTCGAGCCGCGGCTTGCGGCGGCGGCGGAGAAACTGTGGAATACGGACAGCGTATTTTATGACGGAGCTTCCGACGGGGAGAGTGCGGACGGCGGCGACTTGTTTTACGAGTTTGAGGAGATTTACGGCGAGTGCCTTGAGAAGATAGAGAGACTGAGCGAGAGAAATTCGTACAGAGGGAAGCTGTAAGAACAAGTTCGCACAGACCCATCACAAAAAGTTTTCGCCCGCCTTTTTCAAAGTTCGCACAGACTTGTTCGGAAAGTTTTGGTCCACCTTTTTCAAAAGGTGGCAGGGTTCGGGGCGGCGCCCCGACGATTGGCGTTTCTTTTGAAGCTTTTCTCCCGGCCGATTGCGTCAAAGAAAAGCGTCGGTGAAGTTAGTTTCTGAAAATTTTTCAGCTTAAATTTTGAAGTCATTGCCCAATCCCTTTATACAGCGCTGACCGACAGACGCTTTTTCTTGACTCAGAAGCGCAAGAAAAAGCTTTGCAAAAAGAACGCGTATCGGAGCTTTCGCGCTCTGCGGAGCGCGACGAGGGCTCTGCCCCTCGACCCCGCCGCCTTTTGAAAAAGGCGGGCGAAAACTTTTGTGATGGGTCTGTGCCTCGTGATGAGGCGAGCGAAAATTTTGGGGACAAGTCTGTGCAAATCTTGAAATTACGCGAAGCAATGGAGATTTAATCGTCGAATGAAAAAACTTTTAAAATATATGAAGGGCTACAGGGCGCGATGCGCCGCGGCTCCTTTTTTAAAAGCAATCGAGGCGCTTTGCGAGCTGCTCGTGCCCGTCGTAATGGCGGATATAATCGACTTCGGCATAAAAAACGCGGACAAGCCGTATATTCTCGGAAGAATCGCGCTTTTGGGCTTTCTTGCCGTTCTCGGTCTCTGCTTTACAATGGCGGCGCAGTACTTTGCCGCCTCGACCGCGGTGGGCTTTACCTCCAATATAAAAAAAGCCCTATACCGCCACATAACCTCTCTTGAGTACGGCGACATCGACAGGGAGGGCACAAGTGCCCTTCTTTCCAAGATGACAAACGACACAAGGGAAATACAAAACGGTGTGAATCTGACTCTGAGGCTTATCTCGCGCTCCGTTCTTATCGTGTTCGGCGCGGCGGTGATGGCGTTTGTCGTTGATGCGAAAAGCGGTTTGATTTTCGCCGTGGTGATACCTGTTCTTTTCGTCGTCGTTTTCTCGATAATGCTCTTTTCCGTTCCGATTTACAAAAAAATTCAAAAGAGGCTCGAGTCGGTAGTGACCTCGGTCAGGGAGTATCTTTACGGTGTGAGGCTTGTGCGCTCCTTCGGGCGAGACGGCGCGGAGGCGAAAAGGTTTGACGAAAGAAACGGCGCGCTCGAGAAAAGCTCCGTATTTGCGGGGAAAATCTCGTCCCTTATGAATCCGCTGACTCTTGTTATAATAAATTTGGGAGTCGTCGCGCTTCTTTATTCGGGCGCTGTCAGAGTCTCCGCGGGGACTCTTACCGCGGGTCAGGTTGTCGCGCTGTACAATTACATGTCCCAAATCCTGATTGAGCTTTTGAAGCTTGCAAATCTCGTCATGAGTATTTCAAGGGCGCTGTCCGCCGCGTCGAGAATTGAGGGTGTGCTTGAGTCGGGCGCGCGCGGCGAAAGCGGCGCTATAAAAGGACCGCAAAAAGAAACGCAAAAAGAAACGCAAAAAGAAATATTAAAAACGTCCCGCGCCGTGGAGCTTGAAAACGTGTCGTTTTCCTATGACGCCGACGGCGCGCCCGCTCTGTCGGGCGTCAGTCTCAGCGTGGAAAGCGGGGAGACTGTGGGTATCATCGGTCAGACAGGCTCGGGCAAGACAACTCTCGTTAATCTGATATCGGGCTTTTACAAGCCGAGCGGGGGGAAAGTCAAAATCTACGGCAGGGATATCTCGGAGTACGACAAAAACGCTCTCAGAAAGGCCTTTCATCACGTGCCGCAGAAGTCCGTTCTTTTTTCGGGGACGCTGAGGGACAATCTTCTCTGGGGAAACGAGGCGGCGTCGGACGATGAGCTGTCGCGCGCTCTCGAGAGCGCCGTCGCTATGGATTTTGTCGAAAAGAAGGACGGGCTCGATACGTGGGTCGGCGAGGAGGGAGCGGGCTTCTCGGGCGGTCAGAGGCAGAGGCTGTGCGTTGCGAGGGCTCTTGTCGGAAGCCCCGATTTTCTCATTCTTGACGACAGCGCGTCGGCTCTTGACCTTGCGACCGAAAAAAAGCTGAGAGGGGAGATAGCCGCGATAGAGCCTCACCCGACGACGTTTATAATTTCCCAAAGGGCGGCGTCCATAATGCACGCCGACAAAATACTCGTTATGGAAAACGGAAGGCGAGTCGGGCTCGGCACGCACGCGGAGCTTCTCTCGTCGTGCGGCGTTTACAGAGAAATCTTCGCCTCTCAGTTCGGAGAGGAAAGTCTTCCGCCGAGAGGCGGTCTTGGAGAAAATATTTCGGAGCCGAACAGCAAGTCCGATATTAAATCCGATATTAAATCCGACGTTAAATCCGAAGGGAAAGGAGGCGCGGCATGAGTAAAATAAAGCTTGGGGCAGACGTCAAAGAAGAAAAAGAAATAGAAAAAGAAATAAAAAAAGAAAAAGAAAAAAAGCAGGCGGGCTCGGCGTTTTTCCGCCTTATGTCGGAGCTCGGCGCAAGCCGCTTCCTTCTTGCAGCGTCCCTTGCCTTTTCTCTCGTCTTTTCGGCGCTGACGCTCTATATACCGATTATTGTCGGAGGCGTGATAGACGATATCACGCGCGGCGCGGGTATTCTCGACGTGAAGGGGCAGCTTATAAAAACGGCTCTTTTCGCGGCAATCGCCGCTCTGTCGCGCTACGCGAGCGACGTATTAAGCAATAAGGTAGTATTCAGAACGGTAAAGGAGCTGAGAAAAAAAGCGTACAAAAAGCTCTCAAGGCTCCCCGTTTCGTTCTTTGACAAGGGGACGAGCGGCGACGCGATAAGCCGCATAATAAGCGACACCGACGCCGTCGGAGACGGGCTTCTTATGGGGATTGCCAATATGTTCACGGGAGTCGTCACTATTGCGTCGACAATAATCTTTATGCTCGGGATAAACCTCAGAATGACTCTTATAATCGTTCTTTTGACTCCCGTCTCCCTTGCCGCCGCGGCATTTCTCGCCAAAAAAACATACAGGCTGTTTATAAGTCAGTCCGAAAAGAGAGCCGCCGAGACAGCTTTTTTGTCGGAGTCGCTGAAAAATTTAAAGCTTATAAAGGCGTTTGTCAGAGAAGAAAAAAGCGCGCGGGACTACGAAGAAAAAGTCGACGACTATTCGGACTGCGCGAAAAAGGCTCTTTTCGCCTCGTCAATGCTGTTTCCGTCCACAAGATTTGTCGGTGCGGTAATATATGCCGCGGTGGGGCTTGCGGGAGCGTTTTTCGTTATTTCGGGCTCACTGACAATCGGCGGGCTTACTTGCTTTCTGAGCTACGCGGGGCAGTATTCAAAGCCGTTTAACGATATATCCGGGGTCGTCAGCGAAATGCAGAACTCCGTCGCGTGCGCCGAGAGAGTGTTTGAGCTTATCGACGCCGAGGAGATGACCCATGACGGAAACGGGAGCATCGAATTAAAGCGCGGCGAGATAAAGTTCGATAGCGTCTCCTTTTCGTACGGCGGCTCGGAGCCGACCCTGTCGGGTGTCACCTTTACAGTAAAAGCGGGCTGCAAGGCGGCGCTCGTCGGGCCGACGGGCTGCGGAAAAACGACTCTTATAAATCTTCTGATGCGCTTTTACGACGCCGACAGCGGCAAAATAACGATTGACGGGAAAGATATCGCCGACGCACCGAGGGGAGACGTAAGGGAAATGTTCGGAATGGTTTTGCAGGATACGTTTCTCTTTGAGGACACCGTGCTTGAAAACATAAGGATTGGAAAGCCCGAGGCAAGCCGCGAGGAGGTAGTGAGAGCCGCGAGGCTGACGGGAGCCGATATGTTTATCGAGAGAATGTCCGACGGGTACGACACGGTGATAAACGGTTCCTCGGAGCTTTCCGAGGGAGAAAGGCAGCTCATTTCCGTAACGAGGGTCATGCTTGCGGCTCCTCCGATGCTCATACTTGACGAGGCGACGTCGTCCATTGACACGATGACCGAAATGCGCGTAAACGCCGCTTTTGCAAAGATTATGGAAAACAGGACGTCGCTCATAGTGGCTCACCGTCTGTCGACAGTAAAGAACGCCGATTTGATACTTGTCATGAAGGACGGCAGAATAGTTGAGAGCGGGGCGCACGGCGAGCTTATGTTAAGGGGCGGGTTTTATAAAGAGCTTTTTGAGAGTCAATTCGAGGCGGCGTAGGTTTTTAAAATTTGCACGGACTCGTTTCAAAATTTTTGGTCAAGCTTTTGAAAAAGCTTGACCAAAACTTCCCGATTGGCGAGTGCGAACATTAACCCCTCCCAAAACGATTGAAATATAAAAATCACAAAAGATTTTTCACTGTTTTGCGCTTTTTGCCATTCGGCACTCTTTACAAAATCGGTCGGCAGTGGTATACTGTTTAAAGAAAAAATTAAACCAATTAAACTAAAATAAAATTTTTAATATATAACTTTCGCAAAGGAGCATATAAATATGGATAAGATACTTGTTGAAACATCGGCAAGACATGTTCATCTGACAGAGGAGCACATAAAAGCTCTTTTCGGCGAGGGCGCGAGCCTGACTCATAAGAAGGATCTCAGCCAGCCCGGACAGTTCGCCTGCGAGGAGAGAGTTACGGTTGTCGGCCCCAAAAAGTCGATTCCCAACGTCATAATCCTCGGCCCCGCAAGACCCGCATCTCAGGTGGAGGTATCACTTACCGACGCGAGAACCCTCGGCGTGACCGCCCCGGTGCGTGAGTCGGGAGATATCGCGGGCAGCGGCGCGTGCCGTCTTGTCGGCCCCTGCGGCGAGGTCGAGCTCAGCGAGGGCGTCATTGCCGCAAAGAGACATATACATCTGACGCCCGCCGACGCCGAGAAGTTCGGTGTGAGCGACAAGCAGATTGTTTCCGTCAAAATAGAATCCGATGGGCGCTCTCTCGTGTTCGGCGACGTCGTCGTGCGAGTCAGCCCGAAGTTTGCCGCCGCAATGCACATTGACACCGACGAGTCGAACGCGGCGTGCGCTTTCGGCGAGTGCTGGGGCGAAATAATAAAGTAAGCTGCACAGGTCGAATTTTTAAAAAATTAAAAATCGCAAAAAACATAAAAATCAAGCAGGGGAGCTTGCAGACAGGCTGAGAGGAAGGTTTGCCCTTCGACCCTATACCTGATTTGGATAATGCCAACGAAGGGATGCGAAGTTTCACGGCGCAGCGCGCCGCGCGAAAAAGCGGAGGTCCCGTATAGGGTCTTCGCTTTTTCGGTTTAAAAGCCTTTCGCGGCGCTGTCATAAAATCGAATATATTTATTATTTATAATTATTTTGGGAGTTGAGGCTGAGATGGTAAAAATAAACGGCGTCGAGGGGGATTTTGCCGGAATTTCCGTCGGTGAATATCTTGAAAAAAACGGGTACGTGATATCGAGAGTCGCCGTTGAGAGAAACGGGGAGATTGTACCGAAGGCAAAATATGACTCGACGGCGCTCGCCGACGGCGACGTGCTCGAGGTCGTGAGCTTTGTCGGAGGGGGCTGAGACGTAAAAAAGAGTCGGCGAAGCAGAAAGAGACGGTAGAGAAGTAGAGAAAATGAAAGAAAATGAAAGAAAATGAAAGAAAATGGAAGAAAATTTTGATTTTTACCGCGGCGCGCCGCATGACGCGCAAAAAAACGAAAAGGGCGAAAATTTTAAAAATTCCGAGGCTTTCGGAGCGAGGGTTCCGAGTATTACAAAAGAAGAAATGTTTTCGGCTCTGGCGAGCTGTCACGGAAAAGAGCTTCAGGAGAAGTTTTCGAGGGCAAGGGTTGCAGTATGCGGGCTCGGCGGGCTCGGCTCAAATATCGCGCTGACTCTCGCAAGAGCGGGTATCGGAAGGCTGCGTCTTATCGACTTTGACACGGTCGCCTTGACAAATCTGAACCGTCAGCAGTATGCGGCGTGTCAGATAGGAATGTACAAGGCGGACGCGCTGAGGCAAAACCTTGCGGCGGCGGCGCCGTACGTTGAGTGCGAGGCGTATCGGGAGAGGATAACCGCGGAAAACGCGCGGGAGCTGCTTTGCGGCTGCGATATAATCTGCGAGGCGTTTGACGGCGCGGAGGATAAGGCGATGCTCGTGAATTTCGCGCTTGAAAATTTTCCCGAAAAGTATATTACCTCGTCGTCGGGAATGGCGGGAATGAAGCCCGCGAACACCATTGTCACCAGGAGGGTCACAAAGCGTTTTTATCTGTGCGGTGACGGCGAGAGCGATGTTGACATTACGGGGAGGATATTCCCGAGCCGCGTCGCGCTGTGCGCCGCGCATCAGGCGCACGCCGTGCTTGAGATAATAGCCGAAAATTTTTGAATTTTTTAATTTTCGGATTTGTTAAAACAATAAAAGTGAAAGAGGTTGCTGTTTTGGAAATATACGATAAAGATAAAAGAGGAAACAGAAGTAAAAACGAAGAAAACGACAAATTTGTCTTGGGGAAAAGGGAATTTAAATCGAGATTTATCCTCGGCTCGGGAAAATACTCGCTAAATCTCATAAAGGCGGCAGTCGAGAACGCGGGAGCTGAAATAATAACTCTCGCGGTGAGGCGGACAAATACAAAGGACGGGGAGAATATCCTCGACTATATCCCGAGCGGGGTCACTCTGCTGCCGAACACCTCGGGTGCGAGAAACGCCGAGGAGGCGGTAAGAATTGCCCGCCTCGCAAGGGAGCTCGGGTGCGGGGAGTTTGTCAAGGTCGAGATAATGAGAGATACGAAATATCTTCTTCCCGATAACGCCGAGACAGTTAGGGCGACAGAAATTTTGGCAAACGAGGGCTTTACGGTGCTGCCGTATATGTACCCCGATTTGAACACCGCGCGGGACCTTGTGTCCGCGGGGGCGGCGGCGGTGATGCCGCTGGCGTCTCCCATCGGCTCAAACAAGGGGCTCTCGACAAAGGATTTTATACGTATACTTATCGACGAAATCGACTCGCCGATAATTGTCGACGCGGGTATAGGACGTCCGTCTCAGGCCTGCGAGGCGATGGAGATGGGGTGCAGCGCAGTCATGGCAAATACCGCGCTTGCGACGGCGGGGGACCTACCTCTTATGGCCGAGGCGTTCAGGGCGGCAATAGAGGCGGGGCGAAAGGCATATCTCTCGGGTATGGGAAGGGTGCTCACGCGCGGCGGCTCATCCTCCGACCCGCTGACAGGCTTTCTCAGAGACTGACGATGCGGCTTTATGCCGAAAACAAAGTAAAAATAAGGCAAAAATAAGCCGAAAGTAAGGCAAAAACAAGCCGAAAATAAGGCAAAAATAAGCCGAAAATAAGCCGAAAATATGTGAAAAAAAGAGGTAGAATCCTTTGGAAAAACACGAAAACGAATTTTTTGTCGACTCGGAGTCGCTTTCTCCCGCGGCTCTCGAAAAAAAGCACAGGCTTGAAAACGATGCGTCGTCGAGGATTTCGCATATGGAGTATCTCCCCGGAATGGAAAGGATAAATTCCGACGTGATGGAAAAGGTCGTCGGCGCGATGAAAGCGTACAGACCCGAGGTGTACACAAAACGGGACGTCGCCGCGGCGCTCGGGCGCGAGGTGTGCGGAGTTGACGACTTTATGGCGCTTCTTTCGCCGGCGGCGGAGGTGTATCTTGAAGAAATGGCGGAGAGGGCAAGGCGGGAGACCGCAAAGCATTTCGGAAACACCGTCTACTTTTTCACGCCGCTTTATATTGCAAACTATTGCGATAACTACTGCGTTTACTGCGGGTTCAACGTCTATAATAAAATAAACAGAATGAAGCTTGAGCCGTGTGAGATTGAACGGGAGATGAAGGTCATCGCAGACTCCGGAATGGAGGAGATACTGATACTCACCGGCGAGAGCAGAAAAATGAGCAGCGTCGAATATATAGGCGAGGCGTGTCGGCTCGCGAGAAAATATTTCAGAACGGTGGGGCTTGAAATCTATCCCGTAAACACGGAGGATTACAGATATCTCAGGGAATGCGGGGCGGACTACGTCACGGTATTTCAGGAGACATACGACGACGAAAAATACGAAAAGCTGCACCTTGCGGGGGCAAAGAGAGTGTGGCCCTACAGATTTGAGGCTCAGGAGAGGGCGCTCATGGCGGGAATGCGGGGAGTTGCGTTTTCGGCGCTTCTCGGACTGTCCGATTTCAGACGCGACGCGCTTGCGACGGGGCTTCACGCGTACTATCTGCAAAGGAAGTATCCGCACGCGGAGATATCGCTCTCCTGTCCGAGGCTCAGGCCGATAATAAACAACGATAAGATAAGCCCGCTTGACGTCGGGGAGAGGCAGCTCTGTCAGATAATATGCGCGTACAGAATATTTTTGCCGTATGCGGGGATAACGGTGTCGTCGAGGGAGAGCGCGTCGTTCAGGAACGGGATAGCGAAGATAGCGGCGACGAAGGTGTCGGCGGGGGTGTCGACGGGGGTCGGCGACCACGAGAGCAAGTACACCGGGAAGGAGAGCGCGGCGTGTGAGGGAGACGAGCAGTTTGAGATAAACGACACGCGCAGTCTCGGCGCGATGTACAGGGACATAGAGGGCGAGGGGCTCCAACCGGTGCTCAACGATTATTTGTATTTGTGAAAGGTTGAACAAACTTATCTCAAAAGTTTTCGCGCGCTTCATTACGAGGCACAAACCAATTCCAAAAGTTTTCGCCCGCCTTTTTCAAAAGGCGGCAGGGTCGAGGGGCAGAGCCCTCGTCGCGCTCCGCAGAGCGCGAAA
>CANRNZ010000066.1 GCA_947632135.1 uncultured Clostridia bacterium | reverse complement strand
CACTTCGGCGTGGCTGGTGAAACCCAAGAAGGAATAACCACCGATCCGGCGAAGAATCCCGATAACGGCTATTACGATTACACCGGCGTGTATTCCACCTACGGAGATACCGGTTATTTCTCGGAGAAGGCGAATTTCGTCAACACCGTAGAGCCCGAGATGCTCGTTGTCACAAAGACTCTTCAAACAGCGGACGGCAAGGAAGTTTCGGTAAACCCCGACGTTGAATTTGAGTTCACTCTGAAATTCAAAAAAACCGACGACGCCGTAATAGACGCCGACCCGACGCTCTACATGTGGAAGGGCAGCAAGGATATGAAGAGCAGCAGCTACACATGGACGGACAACGGCGTGAAAATATCGATGCCGAGTGAAGCGCCGAAGCTCAGCGAATATGAAAAACATCTGAGCGGCGATCCGAGGCTCCAGCCGATAGAGCTTGAAAAATCCTCCGGCGGAACCTATTATACTTGTACGTTAAAGCTGAAGGCGGGCGAGGCGGCTGTATTCTACGGAATGCTTTCGGGATTCAAATGTACCGCGACCGAAACACAGATGACCGGGTATCCCTCAAAAGACAGCAAATATCAAATACCCCTCACAATTCAGCGTGCGAAGGATAATCCTGCCGTGATTTCACCGACTGATTCACCAAACAGCGCGGACTTTATCAACCTTGTCGGCTCCATTACGATTCAGAAAGAGATAATGGGAGACAATATCGATACAAATAAGGACTTCGGCTTCACGGTCACTCTTACAGCGCCGACAGGTGTCGAGCTTAAAAATTCCGACATTACGGTGACAAAGTATGACAGCGGCAATGCCGAGGTCGGGAGCTTCAATCTTAATTGGAAGTCGTCCGCTGCTGCCGACGGAAGAACCGTTCTTACGAGCGAAGAGTTCTTTTTGAAGCACGGCAAGAAGATAAAAATTGAAGGCGTTCCGATCGGTACGAATTATATTGTAAAGGAAACGAGCAAGAACGGCTACAATCTCCAACACGTGGCGGGCAATCTTGAAGACAAGCCGGAGTCGGGCGGCGGTTATCTTGACGTTACCGACCACGGCGTAACGGGAGAACTTACCGCGGAAAAATCAGAGCTTGAATTCCTCTTTGTAAACGAGAAGGCGGTTCTGCCGCCGTTTGCGGGAGGAAACGGTGTATTGACAACGGTGCTTATCGGTATTATGCTTATCATACCTGCGACGGTGATTGTCGTATGTAAAAAGCGTAAACGGAAAGCCGCGTTTAACGGGAGTGAGAGGTATTATGATAGATACTATTTCTAAGGACGCTTCCCGAAACACGCCGCGCGTGAGGCGTGAGGATAACGGAAATTAAAAAACTGCGGGTGCGAGACGGCTAAAAGCCCGTCCGCACCCGCTCTTTTTTGAGAAATGCTCAAAGCAGCGCAAAAACACAAACACCCACCGCCTTTTCGTCCGCGATACGCGGGTGGATTAGTCTATACAAAACAGTATAAAATAATACAAAACGACAAACCGTCGGCGTCCCTTTCGGGACGCCGACGGCTTTTCGCTTTATTTCGCTTTAAATTTTAATTGAAGTTACGGCGTTTTCTGAAAATTGCAATAAGGCAAATCGCGGTCGACGCGATACTGCACGAGGAGAGTACAAGGAGGAGCTTTATATAAAGTATATCGCTGTCCCCGGTTTGCGGGCCGCCTGCGCCCTCGCCGTTCTCCGACGCGCCGTTGTCCTTGCCGCTGTCGTTCGTATTCGATGTATCGGTCGTATCGCCCGTATCGGTCGTATCGCTCGTATCGCTCGAATCCGAAGTATCCGCGCCGTCGGGCTTCTTTTCGGGCTCCGACACCGTCACCGTAAGGGAAGTGCTCACATCGCCATAGGTGATGCTTACCGTGCGCTCGCCGGACTCGCTGAAGTCGTATTCCGCCGTCCAGCCCTCGCTCAGCGTCTCGGACGTGCCGTTGTCATAATAAACGGTTATCTCCATTCCGTCGCCGCTGAACTCGTCGCCCTTCGTATACTCCGTGTTGTCGGGCATCTTTGTAATTTCAATTTTGCATACGCTCTTTTGGACGACATTTACTGTTATTACGGTATCGTGTCCTTCATAGGAGACTGTCACATCGCACTCTCCGACGCTGTCAAACGAGTACTCGACACTCCAGCCCTCGCTCAGCGTCTCGGACGTGCCGTTGTCATAATAAACGGTTATCTCCATTCCGTCGGAATCGAACTCTGTTCCCTCGATATATTCGGTCTTGTCGGGCGCTTTGCTTACCTCAATTCTCTCTATCTCCTTTGCCTGAACAGTTATCTCAAAGGAAGCGTTAAATCCGCCGTACGTCACGGTAATAGTTTGTCTGCCCGGCTTTGCGCTGTCAAACCCGTCTATCATCTCCGACGTAAGCTCGATTTCCTCGGTCGCGCCGTTGTCGTAACTGAGCCTCAGCTTGCCGCCGCGCACATCGAGCGCCGCCGCGCCTTCGAGATAGACGACCTTTTCGGGAAGCGCCGTCAGCTCTATCGCGATAAGCGATTTTTCAATCACCGTCACATTCAGCGTCGTAGATACCTCGCCGTAGGTAATAACGACTGTTTTCTGTCCGGGAGCTGCGAAATCGTAGTCTACTGTCCAACCGCCTGTAACCGTTTCTTTTTCGCCGTTGTCATAAGTCAGCGTCAGCTCCATTCCCGCGTCGTTAAACTCGGTTTTCTCGACGTACACGGTCTTGTCGGGCTTTTTGCTTACCTCAAGCAAGGCGGGAGACTTTGCGATAACTTCAACCTCAAGCGTCGTCTGCAAGCCGCTGTAGCTTATGTATACGAGGCTCTTTCCGACGGCGTCAAAGTTGTAAGTGATATCCCAACCGCCTGTAATAGTCTCTTTCTCGCCGTTGTCATAAGTCAGCGTCAGCTCCATTCCCGCGTCGTTAAACTCGGTTTTCTCGACGTACACGGTCTTGTCGGGCTTTTTGCTTACCTCAAGCAAGGCGGGAGACTTTGCGATAACTTCAACCTCAAGCGTCGTCTGCAAGCCGCTGTAGCTTATGTATACGGTGCTCTTTCCGACGGCGTCAAAGCTGTAAGTGATATCCCAACCGCCTGTAATAGTCTCTTTCTCGCCGTTGTCATAAGTCAGAGTCAGCTCCATTCCCGCGTCGTTAAACTCGGTTTTCTCGACGTACACTGTTTTGTCGGGCTCCTTGCTGACTGTGATTGATTCGGGAGATTTTGCGATGACCTTTACTGTCAAGGTCGTCTCGCAGCCGCGATAGCTTATTTTAACTACGGCTTCTCCGACCTCGCTGAAATCGTAACTTACTGTCCAGCCGCCCGTGACAATTTCGGTGTCCCCGTTGTCGTAAGTCAGAGTCAGCTCCATCCCCTTGGGGTCAAACTTCGTCCCTTCGACATACACTGTCTTGTCGGGCTCCTTGCTGACCGTGATTGATTCGGGTGACTTTGCGATGACCTCAACCTCAAGCGTCGTCTGCAAACCGCCGTAGCTTATGTATACGACGCTCTTTCCAACGGCGTCAAAGCTGTATGTGATATCCCATCCGCCTGTAACAGTTTCCTTGTCTCCGTTGTCATAAGTCAGCGTCAGCTCCATTCCCTCGGGCTCAAAGTCCGTACCCTCTACATATTTCATTTTGCTCGGCTCTTTGCTCACCGAAAGGGACTGCGGGGACTTCTTCTTTACGTTTACCATAAAGCTTGCAGTCCGTGTTACGCCGTCCTCCGTGAAGCTTACCGTTATCTCATGCTCGCCGGGCGTCGGCTCGTATCCCGAAAGCTCATACTCGCCCGCCTCAAGCTTTCTCTCGCTTCCGTCGCTGTAGTAGGCCGTTACCTCAAGTCCCCTCGTGTCAAGAGCCTTCTCGCCCTCGAGATATTCCGTCTTTTCGGGCTGTCCCGTTATTGAGATTGAAAGCAGCTCTTTTTTGAGCGCCGGCAGAGTTATTTCCTTTTCCCACGAGGCCTTGTCGGGGCTCAGCGCGGGGTCGCCCTTTTCAAGCTCCTTAAAGGAAAGGGAGGCCGTCTGCTCGCTGTATGTCATTTTATAGGTGAATACGACATGCGCCGATATACCGTCGATAACGTCCGCGTCGGCAAAGGCTACCTTCAGCACTCCGACGTCGCCGTCCGTCTCGTTGTGATACGAGACGTATTTAAGCTCGCTCGAGAGCTCCGAGAACGTCAGCACGCTTGAATCGTATTCAAGTGTCCAGAGTCCGTTCGTGGAGGCGTCGGCAGTAAGCTCAAGAGACACAGTGCCCTCATCCTTGTTTATCTGAACGTCGCCGTCGGCGCCCGCCGCGTCCTCTGCGGCATAGGTGCGTATGCTTGCCTCATCGGACGAGTTCTGCCTTATATCCTTGTATTCCGAATAATCGTATTGGTACAAAACCCCGACCTGACGCACGTTCTCGTCAAATTCGCGCGATATGACAAGCTCGGCGGTATGCGGGTTTATAACCTGCACCTTGGCTCTTTGAATGCCGATTTTGCTTATCAGCACGAGACTGTC
Organism: uncultured Clostridia bacterium; assembly: GCA_947632135.1. GTDB lineage: Bacteria > Bacillota > Clostridia > Oscillospirales > CAG-272 > RUG14199. The sequence goes on along the minus strand of CANRNZ010000066.1, from coordinate 6,950 downwards.
GGACTTTTTATCGTAAATCATCGAAGCCGTGGCGTCCTTTGACATTTTGTTGACTCCGGGGAGACTTACGCCGTCGACGTGACCGACGCGCTTTGAATATACCAGTTCATGAGGGAGATATTGCTTCTCCACAAACGGCACGTCATACAAGCGTGGCGCCTCGTAGCAGTAGAGCTCATAAAGGTCGCCGCTCTGATTCATTACGTAATATAAGTCGGCAGAGTATTTATCGTTCGCTTTTTCGGGGTCTTTTACTCCGTCCGCCAAGTCCTCACAGCCGTCAACAAAGTCCTTATAGGCAATCGCGCCCATAGTGCCGAGATTGGTGTATCCCGTGTGCATGCTCACTGTCACGACATTGAAGCCCTTTTGCGCATCGCTGCTAAGTCTTGAGCCGAGAAGAAGAGTTCTTCCGTCATCGCCGATTGTTAAATAGCCGAAATTCGTATATGCTCCCGTTGTTCTTCCGGGCGCGCCGTCGGCGTGCAAATTCTGATGCGCGTCGAGCGCCGCCTCAAGAGGCGACTCGGAGAAGTCCTCGGGGTTCACTCTGAACGCCCACGTAGAGCCGAACAGATACAGGCAGTCCCCTTCGTGGTTCAGCGTTCCGACTTCGAACGCGGTCCTCGGAGAGGCAAGTCGTTTTCTTTCGTTCGGCGTCGCGGTGTTGAAGCTTTCCCAGTAATAAACGCCGTTGTCCTCGCAGAAGAGCGCCGTAACGTCGATGTCGGGCGCCGCGTTTACCTTGACGTCAAACTCCTCGCTGACAGTCTTACCGCCCGCGTCACAGCTCACGTTGACAGTCACGCTGCCCGCTTTCCTTGCGGTCACAAGCCCGTCGCTGTCAACGGTGAGAGTCTCCTCGCCGCTCGAATGCCATTTTATATCGGCAAGGTCAACGTCCGCGTTCCACGGCATGGTGCAGACCGTAAGGCGGGTCGTGTCTCCTTGGGTCATCTCGCTCCTTGCGCCGATTATGCGAAGCCCCTCAAGCTCTGCGGGCGTGTCCTCGTCTATAATGCCGAGAGTCGGCATCGCGGGGAGATTTACAAGCCCGCGCACCGCGCTGTAAAGGTAAGAGGACTTGTAGTCAAAGCCGTGATTGGATTTGTACATCGTACAGCTTTCACTGTTGAAATCCATATTGTAAATTTTGTACATGTAGTTGCCGCTGTTTGGCGTGTCGAGATTTTCGGCCGTTGCGGCGTAAAGGGTGTCGTAATTTTTATCCTTCCATGAGAGGCTTATAAAGCGCGCTGTAATATCCTTATTGCCTGTGCCGTTGTCCCTCAGAGCGCAGCGGTCTGCCTCGGCGGCTTCTTCGCTCTCTATCTTCCACGAGAGAAGAGTGCTCTTTTTGTCCGTCTCGCTGTAGTGTGTGGCAAAGGCGACGCCGTCTTTGTTTATCGCAAGCCCGTACAGCGCCACGTCCTCGCCGCTCACCGTCACCGTCTGCATTTTCTTTACGTCGCCGCGCATCGGGTCAATCTGCCAGAGAGTATTCGAGCCGTCCGTCGCGTAAAGCATGCTGTCCGCGCAGTTGAAAGCGAGGTCGCGCACCGTTCCCATGCCCGCCGCCGTAAGGTCGCATATCAGCTTTCTGTCGTTTATGTCGGAGAGGGGCGCCGCGCACAGGCTCCCGTCCTCAAACGCCTGCCAGATGTAATTGTCCGCAGCGTCGGCCCCCGCGATAACCCCGGAGCTTGCGACGTCGAAAACATACATTTTATTACTTGTGTATTTATCGAATGTGAATCTTTCGGGATTTACCGCAACCCAGTCGCCGCGGTTCATGGCTGCGCCTGCCTCATATGAGCGGACATACGCGATGGCGTCCGTCATTATATCCTTCTTTTCGCCGAACGTCAGACGGTACGTCCTCCTGTTGCCCGCAAGGTCCCCGAGAACGACTGTGTAAATCCCGCCGTCCTGAAGCTTTGAATAGTAAAAGTTGTGAGACGCCGTTGTGCCTATCTCATCCATGCCCGGAGTGTAATTTTCATAGCACACGCTGCCGCTGCTGTTGAAGAGACCTATATACGCGACGCTGCTCTCGTCCTCCGCCGTGATTTTGAGTCTCTTTTCGAGAGTGAGTACATCGGCGCTTTTCAGCGTCGGCGCCACGCTGTCTATTTTGACAGTCGTTGTGAGATACGCGCCCTCGCCGAGTATGTCGTTTTCGATAAGATACTTCATTCGGGTCTTTGTTATGGCGTGCCCCGGCGTTTCCTCGTAGTATTCGGGCGCGGCGACCGCTCCGATTTCAATCGTGTCGCCCTCGCCTATTGTTGTGCCGTCAAGAATTTTCTCAAGAGTCGAGCGGACGGACAGCGAGTATGCGTTTCTCGACCAGCCGCCGTTTTGCTCTCCCGCGGGGTGCGGGAACGCGCACGTCTGATGGAGGATAAGAGTGTCGATTTTTACGACCTGTCGTTTTCCGTCGCCGTCCCTTGTCATAACCGCAAAGCAAATCGCTCCCGCGGGACGTATCAGAGTGTAGTTTATGTCGCGCACCGTGTATTTCATGCTCATCGCGAGCATGTCGGACGGAACGGCGACCTTGTTGTTGTACGGGTTTACGGTCTGCCTCAGTATATTTCCGCTCTCGTCCTGATAGTTCATGTAATTTATGTAGTAAACGTCGGACGGATTTTTCGTATACGGGCGCTTGTCGTTTGAACCGTTAAAGCTTTCGGCAAAGCTGTTGCGGTCGAACATCGCGGGGTCCGACCAGTTGCCGCAGAAGCCGAGTATCGGAATCGTATGCGTGATATCGGGCTCATCCTCTCCCATCGAAACGGGAATAACGGACGTAAAGCCCTCAAGGTACGTGCCCTTCGGGTAGACCTCCTCAAAGTCCTCCGTGACGTGTATCTCGACGTCGACTCTGACGCTGTCGTTTGCCGCAACGGTAATCGCAGCCGTTTTCAGTCCTTTTAATATAAGATGCGCGTCGTGCGTCGTTTTCTCGCCGTCATGGTCAACGTCGGCGACCTCAAGGTTAAGCTCGGCCCCGTCGTTTTTCTCCGAGAGAAAATCGAGCAGCGCCTGCGCGTCGGCGGCGTCTGTTTTTCCGTCGTTGTTTACGTCGGCGCGATATTCGTTTGTGAAATCAAGAGTTGTGTCGCCGACCTTGTATGCAGTCTCCCCGGCGAGAGCGCGCGTCTTGTCCGCAAGGTAATATGTACCGTCTATGTTTACGGTGTCCTCCGTGAAGAGGTCCGTCGAAAAGACGTAGCTTCTCTCGGTGTCGCTCACGTTGTACAGTGTAAACGTGTAGTTGAACGTATTCTTTCCGTCGGGCGAGTCGCCGACCTCCGCCTTGACTCTGCCGCGCTCCTGTCCTTCAATATCAATAAACGATTTTGCCTCCGTCGCGCGGCGTGTGTTCAGAAGTCCCGCGCCTTGGCGGAGAAGGGAATAGTAGTTCCCGTCGGGGTCTGTCATCGGCTCCGCCGACGACATCAGAAGTCCGCCCGCGACGGCGCTCTTTTTAAGCTCGCCGTTCTGCGAAAGGGCGCGCTCAAAAAACGAGTCGCCGCCGAACGAGTCCTGCTTTACGCTGATATATTGAACGGCGACTGCCGCCGCTCCCGCGACGTCGGGCGCCGCCATCGACGTTCCCGAAAGTGTAGTATAGCCCTTATTGGTGTTTCCGTTGACGGAGTTGACATCGGTGCCGCACGCCGTGATTTCGGGCTGGAGCATAAGGCTGCTCGGGATACCGTACGCGCTGTATTTGTTCATTGTCGGATGGGAACCGTCAGTCCCCGTGCCGTCCGCCCACGCGACGCCCATAAAGTCCGCGTATGAGGACGGCGGCGTGCAGAGCGACATGTTGACGTCGTCCGAGTAGAGCTTATTCGGTCTGCCGTTTTTGTTCTCGGCGACCCATGAGCCGTCGTTGCCGACGGCGCCCATGATGAGAACTCCCTGCTCGGAGAGCTTATCGAAAACGTCGCCGTAAACGCTGCCGGAGCAGGAAAAACCGACCTCCGATACGCCGAGCGAAAGGTTCAGAACGTCGGCTCCGAGAACAAGCGCGTCCTCGACTGCCATCGCTATGACCGAATCGGTACACATATTTGCGCCGAAAACCTTGAGGTTTATTATCTGCGCGTCGGGCGCCGTGCCGACCATGGCTCCCGCGTCCTCGGCCTTCACAAAGCTTTTCTCCCCGTCGCCCTCCGTCGGAATGTATGCGTTGGCGGCGGCGATACCCGAAACGTGCGAGCCGTGGATTCCCGCGCTGCCGTTTTGAGTGTAGTTGTTCAGCTCCGAATAGTTGTACGCAAAGGGTATCTTGTCGTTGCGGTAAAGGGTCTCTGCGTTTTGGTGCTCGGGCAGTACGTGGAGCATCGAGGTGTTCACCGCGTCGAGAACGTCGCTCTGCGTCATAAAATGAAGCGACTTTTTGTACTCGTCAAGCTCGCCCTTGTCAATTTTTCCGTCCTTGTTCGTATCGGGCGCCGATTTTTCAAGAGAATAGTTCAGCGCGTCGGGGTCAAAGGACTGGTGCTCGTCGTTCACGCCCGAGTCGATTACGGCAATGCGCGAGCCGACTCCCGTGTACCTCTCGAGAGCTTTTTTTGTGTCGTCTCCCGCCTCGATATCGCCGCTCTCGCCCGCCGCCGCGTCCTCAAGAGGCTCATACACGTTCTCGATAATGACCTCTTTTACGCCGGCAAGCTTTTCAATCTCCTCGATTTGCGAATATTTTACGTTTGCCGAAATAAGGTTCGCGACGAGAGTGAGATTTGTGAAAACGTCAAGCTCGCCTCCGTCGAGAACTCTGTTCTCAATTCTGTTTATTACAAGCTCCTGCTCGCAAAGAAGCTTGCCGCGGTAGACGGCGGCGGCTTTGTCCTTTGCGATTGAAGCGACGGGAAAGCCCTTGTCAATTGCCGATTTGCCGTCCAAAATGATTGCTATGCGGACGACGTCGTCGGGCGCGTGCTCCCCGTCTTGAGTTTCATCCGCCTCCTCTGTCTCAAACAGCTCGGGCAGACGCGGGTCAATGTCGGATTCGATTTCCGTAATTGTCGGCGCGTCCTCCTCAGACGAGGCGAAAACCGCCGTCGGGACTCCTCCGACAAGCAGAATGACCGCTAAAAGAATGGACAAAACAGACCTTGCTTGCTTCATACATTTCCTCCTGTCATATGAACATATAAATATGGTGTTGACACGACGTTTCTTTTCTTCGCTTCTTATATTTTCTTATATAAACTATATAAATTTTATATAAGTTTATATTATTTATAATGATTCTATCATATTATTTATAAAATATCAAGAGTTTTAATGTATATTTTGAGTTTTTATTACAATTTTATGACGAAAAAGTAAAAAATAGCGACAGTAACAATTATACCGACAGGGAAGCCCTCCGCCCCGAAGCGTAAAAAATACTCATAAATTTACTTATAACTATTGAAAAAAATGCTGTTTTTATGTAAAATACGAGAAATACGAAATCATACATGCCGCGGAGCGGAAAACGGAGAATATTATACTGTATGAGCGATATAAAAAACAGCAGCGAAGATATCGAAGAAATAAAAGAAATAAAAAGCAATTCCGACCTGACGCCCGAAAGGCTCACCCTGACGTTCTACGACAGAAAGTGCGAAACCTTCGGCGTCTCGTGGTACACCGCCGCGTACGGCTCGCCCGAGATAAGAATAATGCCGATGCCCGACGGCGTGAGCGACCCCGACGCTGTCGACGCGTCATGCGCACGAAGGATAAAATGCGCGTCCTCAGACGGTATGGAGGGGGTCAAAAATGTCGGTATAATCGACAAAACAAGCCCCGAGCGCGACTATTTTTATATGGTCGGCGACGCCGAGGCGAACGTCTGGAGCAGGCGCTCTCTTCTCAGACGGCGCGTACCGCACGACGACTCCTTCACGTTTCTTTTCTTCTCCGACACTCAGGACGGCGTCCTTCTCGGCACGATGTGGAAAAAGGCGTACGGCGAGGCGCTGAGGGATTATCCCGAAACTGCGTTCACTCTTCACGGCGGCGACATTGTCGACTACGGAGGATATACCGAGCTCTGGGAGCCGATGCTCCGCATAAACGCTCCGTACACAATGAGAATCCCGATGATGCAGGCGTCGGGAAATCACGAGTATTGGCCGTGTTATCTCCGCGGCAACACGAACGTAGACGACAAGCATTACTGTCAGGAATATCCCCCGCAGGACACAACGAACGGCGTATATTTTGCCCGCGAATTCGGAAACGCCCTTTTTCTTGTTATGAATTCGGGCGACGTTATGTCGGCGGGCTCCTACGATATGATTTCCGCCTCGCAGCTTGAATGGCTGGAGAGGGAGCTTTCCTCAACGGACAAGGACTGGCGCATAGTGATGATACACAATCCGCTCTACTCCCCGGGGAAGTACGGCTCAGCGCCCGACCGCAATATGGCGGCGCTCAATTTCAGGCGTCAGCTGAACGGGCTGTTTTGGAAATATAAGGTCTCCCTCTGCCTCTGCGGGCACGACCACGTCTATTTTAAAACCTATCCCATAGACAAAAACGGCAAAAAATGCGCCGAAGGAGAGGGAACAGTACACGTAATGCCCGGCTGCGGCGGAATACAGAACAGAAGCGCCATCGAAGGGCTTTCCGCCGAGGACGCCTCGATGTTCGAGGAATATTACCCGATGAGGCACGGACATTCGGCATACATGGCGTTTAAGGTAACTCCCGAGCATATCGACGCGTTTTACTACACCGTCGACTGCGAGGACCCGTCGGCGCGCAGCGTGCTGAAATCCCGCTTTACCCTCGGCAGACGAAAATAGTTTTTTAATTTACTAAAATTTTCACTGAAAGCAAAAGGCTGTCCGACGCCGGACAGCCTCAGCCTGAAGACAAAGCCCCAGACTGAAGACAAAGTTCTGAAAAGGGCTTTGTTTTTTTGTCAAAGTATGGTA
>CANRNZ010000065.1 GCA_947632135.1 uncultured Clostridia bacterium | reverse complement strand
AAGCTTTGCAAAAAGAACGCGTATCGGAGCTTTCGCGCTCTGCGGAGCGCGACGAGGGCTCTGCCCCTCGACCCCGCAAGCTTTTGAAAAAGCTTGAGCAAAACTTTCCTATTGGGTGAGTGCGAACTTTGAAAAAGGCGGGCGAAAACTTTTGTGTCGGGTCTGTGCGAATTTTAAAAATTACTTCTTTATCTTAAACAGCGGTGTGCCGTACTCGACAACCTGCCCGTTCGTGACAAATATCTCCGATATTTCTCCGCTTTCCTCCGCACATATCTCGTTCATCAGCTTCATCGCCTCGATTATGCAGAGCACCTGCCCCTTTTTAACCTTGTCTCCGACAGATACGTAGGGCGGCGCGTTCTCGGCGGACGACGCGTAAAATACCCCGACTATCGGCGATTTCACTACCGCTCCGTCCTCACTCGCGCCTTTTGCGCCCTTTTCGACGCGCTCGGGCGCGGGATACATTACCCCCTGCACCGCCGCCGCGCCGCGCTCAAGGCGCACCGAGTCGTCCCCGTTTTTTACCTCAATTGCCGTCAGCCCGAGTTCCTGCATGAGCTCGGCGTATTTTCTTATATCGCTGTCCTTCATTATACCGTTTCACACCTTTCTGAACGCAAGACATGCGTTGTGTCCACCGAAGCCGAGAGAGTTCGACAGAGCAAGAGTGATATCCGCCTTCACCGCCTCGTTCGGTACGCAGTTGAGGTCGCATGCCTCATCCTGCTCCTTCAGGTTTATCGTGGGGGGAACTATTCCGTCGTTTAACGACATAAGGCATACGAGAGCCTCGATTGCTCCCGCGGCGCCGAGCATGTGCCCCGTCATTGACTTTGTGGAGCTGACAAGCGCCCTTCTTGCCGCATCTTCGCCGAGCGCCTTCTTTATGGCGGCGGTCTCGACGACGTCGTTCATGGGTGTTCCCGTTCCGTGCGCGTTTATATAAACGGTGTCCTCCTCGGAGTACCCCGCTTCTCTCATTGCCTGAACCATTGCCGCGGCGCCTCCGCGCGCCTCGGGATGCGGCGCGGTTATATGATATGCGTCGCAAGTTGAGCCGTATCCGCAGATTTCGCCGTATATTTTAGCCCCGCGCTTTACGGCGTGCTCATATTCCTCAAGTATCAATGTGACGGAGCCCTCTCCGATTACAAACCCCGAGCGGCGTCTGTCAAACGGAAGCGAGGCGGCGTCGGGGTCTGTCGCCGTGGACAGAGCCTGCATATTCACAAATCCCGCGACTGCCGAGGCTGTTATCGGCGCCTCAGAGCCTCCCGCTATCACAACGTCCGCATATCCGTGGCGAATCATTCTGAGAGCCTCTCCGATTGCGTTCGAGCCCGAGGCGCACGCTGTGACGGAGGGCATTGCGGAGCCCTGACAGTTATAGCGTATGGCAATCAGACCAGCCGCCATGTTGGCTATCATCATCGGGACAAACAGCGGCGACACTCGGCGCGCTCCCTTTTCGTAAAGCTTTGTGTGCTCTATCTCAAAGGTGCGAATACCGCCGATGCCGGTGCCTATCTGCACCGCCATTTTCTCGGGTTCGACCTTTCCCACGATACCGCTGTCCTCTACCGCCTGAGCGGCGCTCGCCACGGCAAGCTGCGCGTATCTGTCGGAGCGGAGAATTTCGTTTTTCTCCATATAATCGTAAGGATCGAAATTTTTTACCTCCGACGCAAGCTTCGCCTTGTATTCCGACGCGTCGAAAAGAGTTATCGGCGCTATGCCGTTTTTACCCGTTTTTATACTCTCCCACGCCTCGGCGACGCTGTTTCCCACAGGCGTTACGGCGCCGAGCCCGGTGACCGCGACCCTTCTGTTTTCACTCATAATATTTTTCTCCTTACCCCTTAAACGCTTGATGAATACTTAATAAATGCCCGATAAACGCTGAGTCGACATTTTGCGCCGGACGTCTCGGGCGACAATCCGAGCCGCCCGCTTAACAGAATCTCGAAAAATTATATATCAATTATATATCAATTATATATCTATATATCAAAAACTATAAGATTTTACATCGCGATTCCGCCGTCGACGCGAAGCACCTCGCCCGTGACGTACTCTGCCGTCGCAAGGTATGCCGCCGCGTGCGCGACGTCCTCGGCGCGGCCCATTCTCCCGAGCGGAATCATTGACACCATCGGGTTTTCCTTCTGCGACTCGGTCATTCCCGTCGCAATAAAGCCCGGCGCGATGGCGGAGCATCTTACCCCGCGCCCCGCAAGCTCCTTTGCGACAGACTTTGTCAGTCCTATGATTCCCGCCTTCGACGCCGCATAGTTCGCCTGACCGGCGTTGCCCATAAGTCCCGATACGGACGATATGTTTATTATGCAGCCCTCGCGGTTCCTGATGAAAAGACCCGTGCAATGGCGTATCATATTGAACGCGCCCTTGAGGTTTGTCGCTATCACCGCGTCAAAATCCTCTTCCTTCATCATTGCCGTGAGAGTGTCGCGGGTGATGCCCGCGTTATTTACGAGAATATGTACCGTGCCGAAATCGGCCTTTATCTTTGACACCGTCTCCTTCGTTTCCGAAAAGCTTGCGACGTCGCAGAGATAGGACTCTGCCCGCACGCCGTATTCCTCGCGGCACTTTGCGCAGACCTCGTCTGCCTCTTTGTCGTTTCCGACGTAATATATTACGGCGATATCGGCGCCCATTGACGCGAATTTGAGGGCGATAGCCTCTCCTATTCCGCGGGACGCGCCGGTTATTACCGCGGTCTTTCCTTTCAGCATTCTCCCACCTCCGACAGCAAGCTGTCAATTTCCGACACGGAGTAGGTTTTTACCTCCGCGTCTGTTTTCTTTATCATGTTTGTAAGAGTCTTTCCGGGGCCTATCTCGATAAACGTATCGTGAGACGCGGATATTATGTTCCGAACGGTCCTCTCCCAGAGCACGGGACTGCATATCTGTCTTGATATAAGCTCCGCGACAGTCTCTCCCGTTTTGCCGTACGGCTCCGCCGTCGCGTTTGAATACAGCGGGAAGTCGGGAAGCTTTGACTGTACCCTTGAGACCTCGCCGAAGAAGGCCTCCGACGCCGCCTTCATAAACGGAGAGTGAAACGCTCCGCCGACCTTAAGAGGTATAGCTCTGCCGTCGGCAGCCTTCACGTCGGCGGAAAACGACGCCATTTGAGACGTGAGCCCCGAGACCGTCACCTGACCGGGACAGTTGAAGTTGACGGGATATACTCCGTCGTATTTTTCGCATATTTCGGCGACCGCCTCCGGAGTCAGCTTTACAACCGCCGCCATTGACGTCTCGTATTTTTCAGCCTCGCGCTGCATTATCTCGCCTCGGCGGCACACAAGACGAAACGCCGTCTCGATGTCGAATACTCCCGCCGCCGCCGCGGCGGACACCTCTCCGAGAGAAAAGCCCGCGAACGCCGTCGCCTTTATTCCCCTTGAGACAAGGACTTCATACGCCGCAAGCTCCATTGCAAAAAGGCAGGGCTGTGTGTTGGCAGTAATCTTCAAATCCTCGTCGGCGCCGTTAAAGCACTGCTCAAGCGTCCCGGGGCGGAGCCTTTCGCACATATCGAAAACCCGCGACGCCTCGGGATATGCGTCGTATAAATTTTTACCCATTCCGGGGTATTGGTCGCCCTGACCCGAAAAAACAAACGCTATACCACCCATGTGAGCGCCCTCCTGAGTATCGGCTCCGCCTCTTCGACTACTTCCTTTACTATTTCGGCAGCCGGCTGTTCTTTTTTCACAACCGAGGCTATCTGACCCGCAAGAAAACAGCCCTTTTCGCCGTCTCCCTCCTGCACCGCGATACGCAGCGCGCCGGAGGCGAGAGCTTCAAGCTCGTCGTCGGGCATTCCGCCGTACTCGGCCTTTGAATATTCTCTCGAAAAAGGAGTGCGAAGGCTTCGCACCGGGTGCCCGAGACGCTTTCCCGTCACCATTGTGCAAAGGTCCGTCGCCTTTAATATTTTTTCTTTGTATACCGGGTGGATATTGCACTCGACGGCAGACAAAAAGCGGGTCCCCATCTGAACCCCGACTGCGCCGAGCATAAACGCCGCGGCGACGCCGCGCCCGTCGGCAATTCCGCCGGCGGCAATCACAGGCAGAGTCGTCGCGTCGCACACCTGCGGCACGAGGACCATTGTCGTGAGCTCTCCGACATGACCGCCGCTCTCGCCGCCCTCGGCAATGAGCGCGGTCGCCCCGAGCCTTGTCATAAGCTTTGCCATGGCGACTGACGCCACAACGGGTATCACCTTTATGCCCGCGTCCTTCCAGTCATTCATATACTTTGAAGGATTTCCCGCGCCTGTGGTGACGACCTCTACCTTTTCCTCGGCGACGACTTTCGCCACGTCGTCCGCGAAGGGGCTCATAAGCATTATATTGACTCCTATCGGGGAGGACGTTTTGCTTCGCGCAAGCTTTATCTGCTCTCTCACGTATTCTCCCGGAGCGTTGCCCGCGGCTATTATGCCGAGCCCTCCGCCGTTTGAAACGGCGGCGGCAAGCCCTCCGTCGGCTATCCAGGCCATTCCGCCCTGAAAGACCGGATATTTTATACCCAGTATGTCGCAAATTACTGACTTAATCATTATGTTAGACCTTTTCCCGGCTTTTGCTTTTTTGTTTTTGCAATGCTTTATGCCGTTTATGCCGTGATTATTTGCTTTGCCCGCCGTTCGGGCGCATCGCGGTTAAAATTAAATTTTAAGCGCGCTCAGCCCTGCTTTGACTGAATAAACTTGTCGAGGTCGTCGACGGTCTCGACCTTCTGGTCAAGCTCGATTTCAATTCCGATTTCGTCCTCAAGGTTCATAAGAAGCTCAACGGTGTCAAGGGAGTCGATGCCGAGATCAGAGAACTTGCTCTCGGGTTTAACCTCGCTCACATCACAGCCGACGCGCTCGGCAACAATTTTAGCAATTACGTCAAAATACATTTTTCGTGCCTCCGAATAAATAAAAAAATAAAAATTGGATTGTTACGGGCAAAAAAAGCCTGTACTCGGTTATTATACTACACGCAAGTTCCCATATTATTCCCTTCGAGTTCCTTCAGCGTTCCATTTTTATGAATTTTTTGTGAATTTGCACGGCGAGCGCGTTGTTTGCACGGGCTCGTCTCAAAAGTTTTCGCGCGCCACATCGCGAGGCACAGACCCAACACAAAAAGTTTTCGCCCGCCTTGCCCTTTGGGGCCCCCGCAAAAGCTTTGCTTTTGTGGGGAGTGGCTCTAAGCTTGCGGGGTTCGGGGCGGCGCCCCGACTTTACGCGTTCTTTTTGCAAAGCTTTTTCCTCGGCTACTGAGTCAAGAAAAAGCGTCTGTCGGTTCGCGCTGTATAAAGGGGCGAGGCACCGACTTCAAGAGCCTCCCCTGAAAGGGGAGGTGGCGCGAAGCGCCGATGGGGTCGCCTCCCCTTTCAGGGGAGGCTCTGACCACTGACCACCGGCCACTGACCACTTCGGAAACTAACTTCACTGACGCTTTTCTTTGAAGCCGTCGGCGCAAAGAAAAGCTGCAAAAGAAACGCCAAGCATCGGGGCGCCGCCCCGAACCCCTGCCGCCTTTTTGAGCCACTCCCCACAAAAGCAAAGCTTTTGCGGGGGCCCCAAGGGCAAGGCGGCGAAAACTTTCCGATGGGTATGTGCGAACTTTGAAAAAGCGCGCGAAAACTTTTGTGGTGGGTCTGTGCGAACTTTGAAAATCTCTCGCCTTGTCTGTACATTACTAACGCGCGTCCACGCCGTTTTTCGCGCCTTGCCTCATCTTTTTCTTATGTTATCTTTTTTATCTTTTTTATCTTTTTATCTTTCCTTACCTCACCCCTCGGGGAGAAATTCCGGATCCACGGTGTCCCTTACGTACCCCTTCAGCGTGTCGAGCGTAAACGGCGTCCAATATTGACAGCCGTGCTCGCCTGCAAGGCTCTCCGTATAATCCGAGAGCTTATATATGAGAATATTCTCCCGCTTGTAGTAGTCGAGTGAGTCGAGGACGTTTGTGTTTGCCGTGTAGTGGCAGACGGTGGGTGTAAAAACGGGATTTTCAACGATGACCTCACCGTCCCTTATCACTATATCGAAATTCACAAAAGCGCCGACGAGATTCTTTGAGTTCACCTGAGTGTGCAGGAAGTTGCCGAGGGAATACATCACGAGCGTTTTATTTCCGCTCTTGCCCTCGAGCCACTCCATGGGCTGTATCGTGTGGGAGTGGTGCCCGATTATGACACTTGCCCCACAGTCCGCGATAAGCCCCGCGAGGCGCTTTTGCTCTCCCGACGGCTCAAACGAATTTTCCTCTCCCCAGTGCATGGACACTACAACGGCGTCGGACACCTTTTTCGCCTCGGATATCTGTCTTTCTATCTCGGAGTCGTCTATATACGGGATATAGAGGCTCGGCGTGTCCGTGCCGAGAGAATTTCCGTTTGTGCCGTATGTATAAGAAAGAATCGAAATTTTTATCCCGTTTTTTTCGATAACGCGTATATCATTATAGTCGTCCTCGCTCTCGTACGCGCCGACGGTCACGACGTCCTTTGTTTTCCAATAATCTATTGTCCCCTGCATTCCGACGCCCCTGTTGAAGTCGAGCATATGGTTGTTCGCAAGGTTTATTATATCAAAGCCCACGTTTACAAGCGCGTCGCCCGCCTCGCGCGGCGCGTTGAAATTCGGGTATCCGCTCGGTCTTGCGTCGGGGTCAAGCGGGCCCTCGGCGTTTATAAAGGCGACGTCTGCCCTTGAGATATCGTCCCTCACGTTTGAGTACATATTATCAAAAAAGTAATCGTCCCCCGAGGAGAGCGACGCCGCGGCGCTCATCGCGTCAAGGTACACGCACTCGTGAATTATATTGTCGCCCGCGGCAAAAAACGACACGCGCTCTTCCCCGTTTCCGCCGCCGTCAGATGAATCGCCTTGTCCGCCGTTTTGCCCCGCCGCACCTGACGTTTCCTGCTGCGGCGCGTCGACCTCTCCCGTATTATCGCCATTTTGGCCGCCGTCTTCGTTTTTGTTCCCGCAGGACGCCGCGAAAATCAGAAATGAAAAAACGAGAAGCAGCGCCGACGCCGCATATAAAATACCGCGCCCTTTCTTGCATTTGTTTTTCATGTTATTCATGTTACTCGTATTATTCATGTTATTTTGCATTTTACTCACCCAAAAGATTTTTTTCTTTTCCCGAAAGCTTATATTCTTCAAATTCCTGACGCGAGGAATTCGCCTCGTGCAGCTTATACACCGAAAAGTCCTCGGAGTAGTCGTCGCTGCACATTACGATCTCAAGGTCGGACGTTTCGTCGAAGTCGACGCCTGTAAACACGACGCGGCAATACCCGTAGTTCATCTTTTCCTCAAAGACAGAGTCGGACGGGAAAAATTCCTTTTCGCCCGACGTCTCGTAGAGCTTGAAGGAAATCTTATCTCCCTTTTCAAGCCCCGCGTTTTTGTATATGCTCATATTGTATTTGACGGTTACCTGTATTTCCTTTTCGGACGGTATATAAACAAGCGAATAGGCGCGCGTATACCCGTCGTCGGAAACGCCCTGAAGCATTTTATGAGTCAGTATTTCCTCCCCCGCGGCGTACGCCGCCTTTGCGCCATTTGTCGGAGTTATTTCCGAGAGGACGCTTGAGGAGTCGAACATTACTATTCTGACTACAACAAATACAAAAAACAGCGCGAGAAACGCATAACATATACTCTTTATTATTTTTTTCATTTTCATTTTATCGCAGCGCCTCCGTCGATGGCAGGGTCATTTTAAAAATGTGAAGCTTCCCACCATCTTAATATAGCCAGTATATCAGATTTTTTCCCCCGTTACAAGATATATCGGATTTTTTGCATATTTTTTGCGCTTGACACAAGGCGGCGCATGGGATATAATCATAACGAAAAAGCGAAGAACGGAGGATTTTCCGATGGAGCCTGTAAAAAATCCGATTAAGAATTCAGAAAAAAATTCAGAAAAAAATTCCGCTGAAAAAACTATGAAGATAGATTTGACGACCGTTTTAAACGGACGCGCCGACAGGATAATCTTTGACAAATCCTTTGACGCAAAGGAGTCCGAGGGGTACTGCATGTTTCCCGACGGAATCGACATAACCTCCCCCGTAAGGGTCGTCGGTGAAGTGACAGACAAAAACGGCTGCATGTTTTTAAACGCGCGCGTGAGCGTGAGCTATCACACCTTATGCGACAGGTGCCTTGCGGACATCGACAGGACGTTTTCATTTGATTTTGAGAGAATGATTCTGCCCGAGGAGGACGCCGCGGCGCGCGGCGGGGGCCTTGACGACGCTCGGGGCGACTCGGACGACTCCGACGACTCGATTGAAGAAATTCTTTACGTAAAGGAATCGGGAGTTTTCCCCGAGGAGTCGATTATCGAGGACGCGGCGCTTGAGATACCGCCGTATCACCTTTGCAGAGACGACTGCGCGGGGCTTTGCCCGAGGTGCGGGAAAAACCTCAACGACGGCGCCTGCGGGTGCGGCGAAAAAAAAGAAATACATCCCGAGCTTAAAAAATTGCAAAAACTACTTGATAATTTCGAATAAGTATAGTATAATACAGGAGTTGAAGTTTTAAAAAGGAGGTTGTACAATGGCTGTACCGAAGAGAAAAACTTCTAAAGCACGCCGCGACAAGAGACGCAGCAGCGTATGGAAGCTGCCCGTTCCCGGAATGGTAAAATGTTCACACTGCGGAGAGTTCAACCTTGCACACCGCGTATGCTCAAACTGCGGTTACTACAACGGCAAGGAAATCGTGAAAAAAGAAGAAGCGTAAAGCTGCATACAGCAAGAAGACCGCACATGATGCGGTCTTACGCTTTTAAAGGGCTTTTCATGAGCTTTTAAAGAGCTTTTTCACTTTTTCGCTTTCACTTTTTCACTTTTAAGGAGGTTTTTCATTTTTATGAAATATTCTTCGCCTTCCAAAAACAAAAAAGCGTCAAATATTTCGATTATTCTGATGTTCGGCGCGCTAACGCTGTTCTTCTTTGCGGCAAGCGGCGTCGCGCGCGGCCGAGCCGCGGTTCAGCTTATCGGCGTCATACTGCTTGCCTTTTCGCTCTTTTTCATGATACGCGCCGTGACTGTTCACATATATGCCGTGATTCCCGACAAGTCTGACGGCGCGGAAAGCGACATATCCTCCCTTGAGCCGCGCGAGCTTTTATTTACCGTCTCGAAAAAATTCGGAAAGGCGGGGCGCGAGGTCTGCCGCTGCTCCATACCGCTCGACCGACTTGTCGCCGTGAGAGGACTGCCGGCTGACTACGGCTCAAAGAAGAAAATCATTTCGGAGTTCGGAAAAACAGAGCAGTTTTCATTTGTCTCATATGTCGGAAAAAGCGAGGCTACCCTTCTCGTGTTTAAAAACGGCGCTCAAAACAAAATCGCGCTTCTGCTCGATTCCCCAAAGGATATGGGAACTATGTACTCATATCTGAAGCAGACTGCGCACACGAATAACAACTCGGGGAAAGATGAATAAATTTCATATCAAAATATTCGAAGCAAAAATATTTAAAAAATCTAAATAAAGAATACTCCAAAGACCGCCGCACGCGGTCTTTTTTGATTTCGCTCTCCACCTTTACCCGTGTGAGTTAATATACGAAGAAATACCGAGTGCCGCCGCGTGCGCCATTCTTTTTTGCCATGAGGCGTCCGTCATATCGGCGGCGTCCTCCCTGTTTGTGACAAAGCCCATTTCAATCAGCGCCGACGGAGCCTCGACCTTTTTTGTGACGGCGTACGCCTCGCTGCCGCCGAGCCCCGTGACGCTCGGCTTCTCCTTTGACATCTCTCCAACCGCTTTTGAAATTTCCTCGGCGAGTTTGGACGAGGGATACTTTGAGTCCGAGAAATAGTATATCCTCGCTCCGCTTACGTTCTCGTCTCTTTCGTATGAATTGCAGTGAAACGAGACGAACAGATCGGCGCCGTTTTTGTTTGCAAAGTCGCACCTCCACGCGGGATTTATAACGCGGTCGCCGTTTTCGTTCGGCTTTATGTCGGACGGCGGAGTGTCGCTGTCTCTCGTCATTATGACCTTGTACCCCATCTCCCGAAGCTCGCTCGCCGCAAGAAGAGCGACGCTGAGCGTTATATCCTTTTCGGTGAGGTCCCCGAGATACTTGTAAGACGTCCCGATGTCATCGTACCCGTGACCGGGGTCGATACATATAACGGGACTCTCAGCGCCTGCCGCCGTACCCTGCGGCGGGTCTATCGCGGACGCGGCGCTCCCCGTTTCGCCGTCGCTTGCTGCCTTGCCCGTTTCCGTTTTGTTTTCGACGTTTAACTTGTTTTCGTTATTTTCTGTTTTTTCGCTTTTATACGGGTCGTCCGACGGTAAAAAGGCAACCGCCAAAAAAGACACGAACAGAAAAGCAATCAGAAATATTATCGCAAAAAGCGCCCGCGAGCTTATCGCGACAGTCCTTGAGGACTTGCTTTTAGTATAACGCGGCGCGCGCGGGACTAATGCGACCTGTCCCTCGGCTCGCCTCTGTATTTCGGCATTTGCATAATATACTTCGCCGCCTCTCACGTCCCTTTCGATTCTCTCGATTCTGCCGATTCTTTCGTTTCTTTCGATTCTTCCGGTTCTTCCGTTTCTTCCGTTTCTTTCGTTTCTTTCGTTTCTTTCGATTCTTCCGTTTCTTTCGATTCTTCCGGTTCTTTCGTCTCTTTCGTCTCTTTCCCTTCTCCCGCCTCTCGCACCTCTTTCGTCTGCTCTGTTTCTCTCGTTTAATCCGTTTATTCTCTCAGCGTCGAGCCGCCGCGTTTCGTCAGCCCCTCGCCGCGCCGACGCGCCGCCAGCAAACGCCCCGTATCCGTTCTCCCGCCGCTCTCCCGCGCTATCGGTTCTCCTCCCGCCTCTTATATCTCTTATATCCCTTATATCCCTTATATCTCTTATATCTTCTCTGTAAAATCCGTTTTTTCTTTCGTTTATTCTTTCACCGTATCCATTCATTTCTTTTCCGTCTCTTTCCGTCTTTTTCGCTCTCTTTGCAGCCTTTTTAAACCCTCGTTTTCGTTTTTCGCGCTTTGACGATAAATAAATCCGAGGATGAATAAATTATACGGTCGCCGTTTATAAAAAGTCCTTTGTAAAATGCAAAAATAATGCAAAAAAGTCCTTCGGCAAAGAGCCGTTGAAAGGTGTGACGGTAAAAAAAGCGCGTCAGCGTCGTGATACTGTAAAAAAGAAAGTCCCCCGCCGCGAATGACGGGTGCCCGTAAGAAAGTTTTGAAGCCAAAATTATAATTACGGCATCTGTCAGGCTGGATTGGGGCAAACAAAAAGCACGAAGTATGGGGAGCAATCCCTGCACTTCGTGCTTTTTGGTTATTTGTCTATACCTTTGTCCTTGTCTTGTTGTTTTTTCCATTCCTCAAATTCACGACGGTTTTCTTCATGGGAATAAAATTCCTCAATGTCAGGGAGAATTTGTCTGGCAAAACTCTCAATAGCATGTTTTGGCGG
>CANRNZ010000064.1 GCA_947632135.1 uncultured Clostridia bacterium | reverse complement strand
CTTTAAATACACGGTGCAGTTGTCAACGCCGCATTTAAGTATTTGCTTTGCCGTCTCAATATTTGCCGCGTTCTGCTCCGATGTTGCGGGATGAAGGTCGGGGTCGTGCCAGTAAAGAGAAAACACAGGTCTGCTCTCCGCTCCGTATGTCAGAGTACCGTATTTCCCCGCGCCCTTTGTTATCATATACCTTGCGCTCATAATCATTTCGGAGCTACCGGGTTTATCTTTCGCTCTGATTACGGGTTTATTAGAACTGTTTAACGTAATAACGGGCGAAAAACCGTACTTAACCGCTAAAGCCTTATCCGCGCTTTCCGTTATAATAATGTCGACCCTGTCGTTAGCCGTAAGAGCGGGTATAGAAGGCAGGCTATCTACATAATTCGGATAATCCGTGTCCGTATCCGTTTTCCAAGCCGAACCCGGAGGGATTAAGGTTGTGCCGCTTGTAATTTTATCCTGTTTTCCCTCCACCGCGTCAAGCAGCTCTTTCTTGCTCACTCCCGGAACATTTATACTTCCGTATGCCATAAATTCACACTCCTTTTGCTGTTGTACTTTCAATTCGATATCTTACCGATATCGGCAATGTCGGAACCGCGACGGCGCGTACTCTCACCGCTCCGTCAAGCGACTCCGTCGTCGGGCAAAGACCGCATTCTCCCGCAGATGTCAGAGACGACGGCTCTACCGTTATGTCAATTCTGTCATCCGCCGCGGCGCCCGAAATACTTATGTCCGTATAGTTTACATACGGAGCGTTTTTTCCGTCGCTCTGCCACTTTTTTGACGCGTCGGGCGGAATCAGAACCGTGCCTGTTTTCGGCATATCGGCTTTTGCCCTGTCCATCTCGTCCATAGCGGCGGAGGCGGTTTCCGCGAGCTCACTGACAAGCCCTCCCGCAAACCTCTTTGCCATCTCCGCGCATAGTCTCAAATGCTCCTCAATCGTAACCTTGTTCACTGTATGCCTCCTGTCCGCGATAATATATCACCGTATATTTCGCTTATACCGCAGAAAAGACTTCCTCAAGCATTGCGGTGACCTCGTCGTCGTCCGCAATCACGATTCCGTCAAGCTTAGTCTTGTCCGCCCCGCTCATAAGACCTGCGGAGCCTCCCGCCTTTACGGCTGAATACGTTGTATCGGTGAGCTTTGCAGTACTCGGAACGTCGATTTCGAGCTTGTGCCCCCAACTGATTGAACCCGCCGTCGCGCCCGCGGTCAGCACTTTTCCGCTGCTTGTCGTACTTGTTGCGGGAACGTGCAGGTTCCCGTCTCCTGTCGGGTGAGTATACTTAGTATCAGTTCCCGGAATACCGAGAGCGGTAATATCCGTCTTAGCGACCGCAGCTGTGCTTGCAACGTGTCCCTGAGCATCTACTGTAATCTTAAATAAACCTGCCGTCTCCTGTTTTGCCGAGGTATGGTCGGGGTGGACATATTTATTAGCATTAGTGTCAATACCTTCGAGCTTTGTCTTATATGCAGTCGTAAAGTCATTTGTCGAAAGAACCTTCGAGCCGTCCTTCTTGACATATCCCGATAAATCGACCGTGGTATCGTCAAGCTGTTCGAGCTTAGCGGTCGAACCTTCCGTCACCTTTGCATAAATGTCATAATGTCCCGTTGCGGTATTCTTGAACAGATACAGTACGTTTTCCTCGGCCGCCGACGCCGCGGGCAGCGTTGTAACTACCTTAAACGACGCGTGCTTAGCTGCTGCGATTGCGGCTGTAACATTCGCTGCTGTCTGATATCCGCTGTCGTTTGTGAGTTTCGATACCGCCGTCGGCACGGTAATATTTACGCTTTTGTCCGAAGATGAAACGCTCTGCTCCGTGCCGTTGACCTTGATTTTTTCAATTACGTTCGGCTCACCGCCCGCCGTCACAAGTCCGTCGACCTTCTTTGAGAGCGCCGTGAAATCGGTCTGCTTTGCATAATCCCCCTTGATTTTCTCCGCCAGCGCCTTCAGCGCGCCGAGCTTTGTCAGCTTGTTTACATCATAATCCGCCATTTTCATTTACCTCCGTAAATTTATTTTTATTATATTTTTGTTTCACTCCGCTCCGAATACTTCGTCGAGCATATTTCGCGTTTCGTTATCCGACGCGACAGAATCGTCAAGGAGACCACCCGCATTGACTGAAATCGTTCCGTCCTCGGTAACGTCGACATTGTCGCCTATCATAACCCCTCCGAGCCTTGACGACGTCGCGGTCGGCAGAGTGTAGCTTCCGCCACCCCCGCCTCCTTCACTTCCGTCATAGGACGAAAGGAGAAGAAGCTCCGCGCTTATCGCCTCGGCGGGCGCCTTTTCGGCATATATCCTCACAATGCCGTCAAGAGTCCTTGCCGCCGTGCTCATGCCGCACTCCTTAGCCCTTTCAGCCTCCCTTGCGGAGAGACTTATTATCGGGGTCAAATCCTCCGCCGCGTATCTTACGGGCACGTCGACATGCACCCCTCCCGGAATGTCGTCCTCCCCGCCCGACGTCCACCCCTCTGCGGGAATCTCTATATCGCATCGGGCAAAATGAGGAAGCGCGGACGGTGAGGACATCTTGTCCTCTACATACTGCGCTACCGCCGACATCGACGGAATCTCGGATGAATACTCGTCAAATTCCGCCGAAACACCATATTCAACCGACTGAGCGTATCTCTCGGATAAAGAGCTTTCCAAAAAATATATCTCATATATAGGTAAAAAACCGCCGACTTTCTGCTCGGCAAAATAATATGAAGCAGAGGTCGTGCCGCATACCGGAATAAGCTCACCGGAATAATTCAAATAGAGCAGATACGCCCCCTTATCAAGAGCGCGAATTTTCTTTATAACTTCAATATTTGCCCGCTTTTCATCCTCCGTCGGATGCATCAGCCCATCACGGTCCTCCCCGTCGTGCCATTCGAGTATGAATACGGGAACACTCGCGTCCCGCCCGTCCTTACCGTCCTTGCCGTCTTTACCGTTTTCTCCGGGCTTCCCGTCATCTCCCTTATCGCCCTTATCACCCTTATCACCTTTATCTCCCTTATCGCCGACGACCCTTCCGAGCCTTTTGACAGTTCCGTCGGTCAACGTTATAATAAGGTCTCCGTCATCCGAAATTTCAACTTTGCTTATACCTCGGTGAATATATCCCATCACTTCGGCTTCAATGTTTATGTATTCGCTCAAATTCGACCCCTCCCTTACAAAACAACCGCGACATTATCATCGGCAATTGTATAAACGGAGCCGTCCGAGAGCTCAACGGAAATGTCGTATGTATATCGACCCTTGTCGAAAAGCTTCGTTATACTTTTGTCGAAATCAAGAATGACCCTGTTGTTATCGGCGTTTGTAGAAAATTGTTTTATCGGATATGACCCGCTGTCAAAAAAGGCAACTGTAACAATATCCCCTTCCTTCAGCGTATAGCTCTCCCCCATTGATGAAAGCTTTAAAATCAAATTCACCTTGAAAACATCATTGCGCCGCCAATAAATGACCCCGTCTTTAATGCGCGGAGAAATAACCTCGCCGGGTATTTTATCTGCCATATCTCCCCTACTTTCTTATAAAGCTTAAAATAAACTTGTACTCTTCGCTCGATATCTCTTTCATATTTTTCGCTTTTTTTATCGAGTCGATTATCTTCGTGTCGACATGCCCGTCCTTGTCATAAGACAGAGAGCTGCTTAAAATATCGATAAAACCCCTTGCCTTGCTCCCGCACTTTGCGTACGTCATCTCGGTGCTTGACTTTTTTTGAGTACTCGCGCTTTTTCCCGTAGAAGAAGACGACGAGGCGCCGCTTGACGACGAGGCGCTGTTTGCCTTCATAATGGCAAGAGCCATCTCGCGCTCCCACTGACTGTCGGCGACCGTGTCGCGCTGCTGCCTGTACGCCGCGTCGCGCTCATCCTCATACACTCCCCTCTCATAAGCCCTGTCCGCGTTCCACTGCTCAAGCATATCGAGATATCTCCCGTAATCGTCGTCGCTGAGATCCGAGTACTCCCTGTACAGCCTGTCCCACTCATCGTTGTAGTCGGATACTGTGTCGCGGTATCTTGAGTAGTCGCTCTCGTCAAGCCCTATAAGCCTTGACAAATTATTCTCCGCGTCGGACCACCTGTCGCGGTAACGTCGGTATGCGGCGTCCATAAGCGACGGTATCACGTCCGAGAGCCGCTGAAGATAGCTGTTATAGGCGGAGTTTGCCGCCGACGCCGCGTATGAATTTGCGTATCCGCCTGTAAGAGACGACGCCTCGCCGACTGTATCCTTCATTGCAAGCCTTCCGTCGGCAATATACCTGTCGCGGTACTGCCTGTACAGCGGGTCGGCGTTAAAGTCATAGGAAAAGCTCTCGCGGTTCATAATCTTGTCAAGCAGCTCGGAAATAAGCCCCTCATATTTCGACTCATACCCCGCGGGCTTCCCCTTTTCAAAATTTTTCAGAGCCTCCGCAGAGCTTTTTACCTCACTGCTCTGACTGTACCGAGGTTTTGAGCCCGCGCCGTACACCGAGGCGCTGATTGGCGACGGCGAGGATGACACGGGGGACGCGCCGATTTCGGGAATTTCAATAACATTTCCCGCGTAAATAAGATTGGGATTTGCAATTTTATTTACCTTTGCAAGCTGCTCCACCGTAGTGTTGTTGTTCTTTGCGATAGCGCTGAGCGTATCGCCTTTTTTTATCGTATATCTCATTTTGATTTTAAGCCCCTTTTCATTTACTTCCGCATTTACTTCCGCATTCACTTCCACATTCCCGTACAGTGCAGATTAATCGATGCGGTATACGTTCCGTTCGTTGCCGAAACAATATAGTAATCGGGGGACGCGGTACTGCTCCCGCTCGATTTCGGCATAAGCATTACCGCCTGCCCGTACCTGTACGGGGTTGCCTGAACCGCGGGAATATCCGTAAAAAGCCCTGTCGGATAAGTCTCGGAATTTCCCGACGCCGCGTCGTTTATCTCGGTGTGATACAAAGCTCCCCATGAATATGTCACTTCATATGTTTTCTGCGGCGTCGTACCGAAGCACTCCGAAAATCCCGAGTTCCATTTTCTCCAGTGCCATATACCCTCATATCCGCTCTCCACAACAAAATCCCCAATCGGAGAGCCGTCAATCATCACCTTCCCGCCGAAATTCGCGTCCCAATCGCACTCAAACCCGTCCTTTTCGCAATATCCGCCGAACCTTGCCTTTCCGTTGTAAAGGTGAAAGTCAACGTTTGCGGTCGGAATAAACAGCTTGTGAACAGTCTCGTTTCCGACGTCGTCGCGGCAAACAAGCCTAACGTCATATGACGCCTCGCCAAGGAGCGCCGCGTCAAGTATCATCGGCAACCCCGATATGACCTCATATTCCGTCGAATAGGAAGACGACGTATGCCGCTTATATGACACGCTCATCCTCCCGCCGTTTGCGCCTCCGAGCCCCGATACCGCAAGACTTGCCGATACGTAAATATACTCACCCCTGTCGTCGGGGTCGCCCGCCTCGCCGCACCTGTATATATCGGTAACCGAAGCATACGGAAACGAATAAGGAAGCACTTGAAGCGTCATCGTCTTTGTGCTCGAAATACCCCTCGAATCGGTAACTGTCGCGCCTATCGTGAGCGCTCCCTTTGACAGAGACTGTGAGGTCATGGTGTACCCGCTCTGCTTTACAGCGCCGCAGGATAACTGACACTTTGAAATACTGCCGCCGTATTTTGCCGCGGCGCCCGTCACGGATATCACGGCTTTCGTAATTCCCGCGGCATATATTCCCTTTGCGGTTATAAGAGACGACGCTGAGCTCGGCTTTGCCGAAAGAGTAAACGTCGGCATAAAATCGGCGCTTTTCGGCACGTTGTATCTCACCGAATACGACCTCTGACCGACAGCGGCGCCCGAGGACGTGTACGTGTGAAGGATAACGGCGCCCGCCGCGCTGCTCGAGGAAACAATACCGCCCGCAAGGCTCGCGGGAACGCTTACCGACTGAGATAAGGACGTAAGATAAGGAGTCGTATAACTTGCCGAGCCCACTTTGAATTCAAGCTTGTGCCTGTAGCTTGACAGGTGAGAGGTCACCGTAAATTTCGAGGCGGAGCCGACAGTCAGAGACGACGGCGCCGAAAGCTCCGACGCTCTCGGTATCTTGTCAAGCGTGACGGTTCTCGACACAGAAAGAGTGTCAATGTACACACCGCTGTATGTCCCTCTGAATACGTATCCCGCGGCAATCTCAACGCTTTTCGTGCCGTCGGCGCCGTGAGCGATGTCTGCGCTGTATGAGGCAATGTAAGTCTTTTGCTTCGAGTTTACCGAGGAGCTCATGCTCTTTGTGAAATTATAAGTATTCGAGCCTATCCTTACATAGCTTCCCTGAAGAGCGACGCAGCTTATCGTGTAATGGCTGAGATATACGTTTACGCTCACCCTCGATGAATTTTTCTCGGTATTCGGCGTCGATGACCATTCGACGCCGATTTCGAAATTTGTGCCTGTCGAGCTTTCAAAGCTTCCGTTTGCCATTTATAAGAAAGAATCTCCTTTCCGCGTTTTTGCGTTTTTACGTTTTTGCGTTTTTACGTTTTTACGTTTTTACTTTTTGCGCTTTTTCGTTTCCCGTTTCGGCAGGCATTGCAAACATAATATAAAGCAATGCGGCTTTCGGCTCGAAAACCCGAAAAGCTCAGCTCCCCCACCTGAAAGCTATCCCCTTTGTCAAATCAATATGATAATTTCCGAGCACGAGCGCCCCCGTGACATAAGCTCTTGTGATGTAAAGAGTGCTGTCCGAAAGATACGCCACCTCATTGTCGCCCGCAAAAAACGACAGCTTGTTGTCCGACAGCCTCACCTTGAACGGAGAGCTGCCGTCTGCGCCGAAATTCGCGATTTCAAGCCCTATCGTATTCTCGTCGAGAATTCCGGTCCTTATGTACCCGCAAAGACGCGATATATCGTCGTTTACCGCGCTTATCATGTTGAAGTACTGCTCTATGCCCTTGCCGTCTATCTGATACGACGCCATTGCCTCTTCCATGTATTCGCCGAGGTCGCTTATCGCGACATACTCGTTTTTCAAAGTGAGAGTCAGCCTTTCCTCAATACTTCGCACAATTTTTGCGGTGCGTATGATTGCCTCCTTCAGACTTGTAACGTCCTCCTTGGTGCTCGAGGCGTGACGCACGGCGCTTGCCGTCTCATAGGTAAAGTTTTCGGAATCGATATTTGACAAAACGAGCCTTAACTGCTCGGTAAGACGAAAAAGATATGCTCTCAGCTTTCTGTTGTCAACATCCCCCGACAAAGCAGGCGTTTCGATTTTAAACTCCATATCAGATAAGCCCTCCGGTGTACTCCGAGGCGCGCTCGATAAAACGGGTGAGAGAGTAGACGGTCACGTCGCCTTTTCCGGAAAGACGAATTTTAAGGCTGTGACATCTGCCTGTAATTACGGGAATCGTAAAAAGCCTGTCGCTCGTCGGCTCTATGACTCCGATGCTTTTGAACGGCTCATCCTCCGAGCACTTTATCTGTACCCTTAGCGCCGCGCCGCGCCCTACCTTTACCCTAAGCTGAATTTTCGAAATATAAGAATGATATCCGTCGCGAGGCGCAAGCTCCCCCGTCTCAAAGCACCATTCGGACGCAGGAGACTCACGTATCTCGCCGAAATACTCCCGAAGCGCCTCACGCTCCGCATCCCTTGCTCCCATAACGTAAAGAGCTCCGTCAAGAACATAGTAAAAGTTCCCCCCGTAGGTGCAGACCGCCTCGGCATTTCTCGGCGAATACCTGTGCCATATGCCTCGTCTTGTGTTATATACGTAAAGCTGACGCGCGCCCTCATTATCGTCGGCAAAAACATACAGATAAAAGCCGCCGCACGCGCACATTGCGTTTTTTAACACAGCCTCGCCGAGCTTTTCGGAAACGCAAACGGGAAGGCTCCCGTCATACGCGTGTATTCCCGCCTGCCCCGCATAATAAAGAACCTCGTCGATAATGCAAAGACTCCTGTGACAGCCCTTCATTACTCCGCGTATTACAAGACTCGTTATCTGAAAATTCGCGGGCTTCGTGCCGAACACCTTGTGCAGCATGTTTTCCTTAAAAAACAATACATACCCGAGATAAGTCACCGCCCCCGTAAACGGGCCGTCCGAGCCGAGGGAGGCTCTGTAGCTGTCCGTAGATATTCCCTCATAGCACTGCCAGTTAAACGGGTCGCCGAGCTTTGACGCGTATATCTCGTTTACAAAATTGCCGCTGTTGTCAAGCCCCCAGCGGCACCCCCACAGCCTGTTGTCGCACTCGGTGACAAAATCCATCTCGGGCACACGTCTCGACAGCGAAAGAGGAGTCGACTGTATTTTCTCGCCGTCCGTCATTCCCGTCACAATAATAAAATCATCGTCCTTTGCCATTATTACCGTAACGTTGTTCAGCTCCTCCAAAATACTGCCCGATATTTCGATTCCGTCCCCCTCGGAGAACGCTTTTCCTATTCCGGGATATGAAATTTTCACATATACCGACTCAACCGCGACCCACGTGCCCGAGGATTCCGAATATACCTTCAGCACCGCGGGCGACCCCGACGTGTCGCACCATAGCGCTCCGTCCGACGGCGACTCTGGAGCGGTCGGCGACGAGTCGTATTCGTAGTCCGAGGCGTCGAGCCTTGAGAGAGTGTACCTTACGTTCACACCCTCGACAGTTGTAAAATACGATTCAAGAGAGCCGCTCTCGCCCGAGTAGGTGTCATAATACATCTTGTCGGGAAATATAACTATTTTCGTCCCCATCGAAACGAGCTGCTTTTCATCGGGGGTAAGAACAAGACCGGTGTCGCGCTCACCCCAAAAAAATTTGCTCGCCGCGCCGTCCCCCTCTCCGACGTCCGACACTCTCGCGACAGCGTCCTTTCCCAAAAGTCCCCTGCACCGCCCGGGAGTCTCCCGAACAAGTATCGACCCGCCGCCGGAGGCAAGAAACGGATAGTACCTGTCGCTCATATTTTCGTCAAATGTGATTTCGCCGGGGCCGGCCGCCTCGCTCATACAAAGACCGCCGAAATTCAGAACAGTATCCTTCTCGCTCATAGCGGAGTTCAGTGAAATAATATTCAAATATCAAAGCCCCCTTTATTTCAGCTTGAAGTCAGAAACCCTCTTAAGCGGCATGTGACAGCGGTTGTACCAATCGGCAAATGTCGAATACGAGTTGTAAAACAGTGCAGCCGAATTGTTGTATCTCTGAATATCGGAAAGGGAAATGTCCGACTTCATCGAAAGATAATCAACATATACCTGCGAGTACGGCTCGGGTATCAGAAGCCTTGTATTTCTGTCCTTTAAAAAGCTGTACCCGCAAAATGAGGCGGCGCGGCGCGGCACATCCTCATGGGTCAAAAACACCTCGTCCACCGCCATGTATTCCGCTTCGCTCAGCCACCTCACCAAAATCTCATCGTCGAACGCCGACACATGAGTTTCCCTGAATGAAGAGATAGCCTCGTTCAATGTCATAACGTCATTTTCCCCCTTTCGGGGACGCCGAAACGGCGTCCCCACCCAAAATAGAAAATATAAAACAGAAAATACGATATTACTCGCTGACAAGCCCCGATATTCTTCTGTCGGCCTCTTCCCTCTGAGCGACCGAATTGCGGTAGACCTCCGCGATGTCGGGCGTCACCTCAACCGTCTGACCTGTCTGTACCATAACTCTCCTGCCGTTGCAGGCAATAAACCGCTCGTTGTCGCTCTTGCTTCTTTTAGGAATGTATATTTTAACCTTTTCCATTCTTTTCTCCTTTTTGCCGTTTAATTTTCGGTATTTTATAAATCAGTTTCCCTCGGCAACCGACGAAAACGCGGAGCCGGACTCAATTCTTATCATATACTCATCGACCAAAATCTCCGCCGTTTTCAGAGCCTTCCAACCGATGGAGCTTCTCTGATTAAGCGGGTCGTTGCCGTATCCCTTCTGCTTTACTATGTGCTCAATGCCGCCTCCCGCGACGTCCGTCACGCCGAAAGCGTCAGCCCCGAGAACGAGGGTCGAAAATACGGCGGAGCCGTCGGAGCCCGCTCCCGCGCCGCATATCGTGTCGCCCGAGGAAACAGAGGCGGCGGAGGAAAGAGTGAGAGTGCTTCCCGCGTCGGCGGCGGAAATTGCCGTTATTACATTGGGGCTTCCGCCCACAAATACGGGAATATTCAGATTTGGCGCCGCGGTGAGAGTCTCCGAGACAGTCACGCTCTTCGCGCTCGACTCGGCGCTCACACTCAGCTTTGAATATCCGTCCGAAATGACCGACGGCGCAAATATTTTAGCCTCCGACGTTTCAACGAAGCGTATTCCCGCAAGCTTTCCGATTTCGCCCTTCAGTATGTTTTCGGGGGACGCGTACTTTGAAATATCAATCCACTGCTCTCCCGCCTCCTGCATGAGGTCATACGCAACATAGGGGTGGATTATCGCGACGTACGAGCCGTCGATTTTCGGCGCGTTCATCGCCTTAAGCTCCGCCGCGGCGCGGAAAACGTCGCGCACTCTGAGCTTCGCGGTCGAGTCGATGTCGGCGCGCGAGGTCACCTCAACATACTCGCCGTCCGCCTTCTTCGGGCAGTACAGAACGTTGGTTCCCGCCGAAATTATCTCTCTCACAACGGTATCGAGAGTTTTCCCCGCCTGCTCCGCAAGCTTTTTTGTCGTCTCGACAATAGTGTTGTCAACGGCGGTCAGCTCGAGCAAATCTGTCTGCTCGACATAATCGCCGTACTGCTCTACGGTCGCTGTGACTGTGCTGACGGACATTCTGTTTCCCGCGGGGGTGACGCCCTCCGTTATCGGAGTCAGCGACTTCGGAAGAGACGAAAACTTTCTGAACTCTATCGTCCTGCCCCCGTTCTGAGGAATCGGTCTTTTCTGACCGAACTGGTCGTGTACGAGAGACGGCGCGGCAAGAGAAATAAGAGTCTTGTCGTAAAACGTTTTCATCTCGGCGGAAAGACCCGAACCGTTGTAAGCCTCCCTTGTACCCTCTGCGGCGTTTATATACGCGTCGGTGCCGTTTACTACCTCACCGGCGCCGAAAAGCTGCAAATCAAATTCATAATCCATATTAGATTTTTCCTTTCTGATTTTTATTTTTCCTATTTTTGTTTTTCGATTTTTAATTTTCGGATTTTTTTATTTTCCCGATTTTATAAATTTCCGAATAAGAAATTTAAAAGCTTATTCTTTTTCCGTTTTCGACCTGCTTTAAAATCCTTAAAATGTCCCCGTCCGTAAGAGAGGAAACGTCCTTCTTCGGATTAATTGCAGACCTTGCGCCAAGACCGTTTTCGGAGGGTCTGTCTCCCTTTGACTGAAGATTTCTCGATATCGCCTCAGATACGGCGCGCGCGGTGTATTCCATAGCCCCGCCCATTATCTCGTCGTAGTGCGCGCACTCATACGCTCTTTGAAGCGAAACGCCCGACGTAAGAAATGCCGTAAAATCGGGATTTTCACTTTCCCTTTCAAGGTCAAAGGACGGATAAAGAGCTTTTATGTTCTCGGCGTCCTTCTGCCAACGCGCGTACTGAGCCTTTG
>CANRNZ010000063.1 GCA_947632135.1 uncultured Clostridia bacterium | reverse complement strand
GAAGCTTTTCTTTGCGCCGATTGCGTCAAAGAAAAGCGTCGGTGAAGTTAGTTTCTGAAGTGGTCAGTGGTCAGTGGCCAGTGGTCAGAACCTCCCCTTTCTGGGGAGGCGACCCCACCGGCGCTTCGCGACACCTCCCCTTTCAAGGGAGGCTCTTGAAGTCGGTGCCTCGCCCCTTTACTTGGTGCTAACCGCCCAACGCTTTTTCTTGACTCAGAAGCGCAAGAAAAAGCTTTGCAAAAAGAACGCGTATCGGAGCTTTCGCGCTCTGCGGAGCGCGACGAGGGCTCTGCCCCTCGACCCCGCAAGCTTTTGAAAAAGCTTGACCAAAACTTTCGTGTCGGGTCTGTGCGAACTTTGAAAAAGACGTGCGAAAACTTTCAAAGTGAGTCTGTGCGAACTTGAAAAGGCGCGCGAGCGCCTTTCGGAAAGGAATTCTTATTATGAAAATTACCGTTATAGGCTGCGGACGCTGGGGTTCGTTCATCGCTTATTACCTTAATATGATAGGTCACGACGTGACAGTCTACGGCCTGAAGGATGCCCCCGAGATGATTCGTTTTCTGGCGGAACGGAAAAACGACCTTCTGACCTTCCCCGAATCGGTAAGGCTGTCCGTCGACAAATCTGTCATATCCGACGCCGAAACAGTGATAATAAGTATCGGCTCGCAAGGCCTGCGCTCCCTGACGCGCGAGCTGTCGGAGCTGCCGCTGACAAACAAAAATATCGTCCTTTGCATGAAGGGCCTTGAAATCGCCACCGGTATGAGACTGTCCGAAATCGTAAAGGAAAACACCGATTCCTCAAACAGAACGGCGGTGTGGCTCGGCCCCGGGCACGTGCAGGACTTCTTAAAGGGAATCCCCAACTGCATGGTAATTGACAGCGAGGACGAAGCCCTTAAAAAAATGCTCGTGGACAGCTTTTCAAGCTCCCTGATACGCTTTTATTACGGCGAGGACCTTATCGGCAACGAAATCGGCGGCGCCGCAAAGAACGTGCTCGGAATTGCCGCGGGAATGCTCGACGGGCTCGGAATGTCGTCCCTGAAGGGCGCTCTGATGTCGCGCGGGACAAGAGAAATCGCCCGCCTTATGGCGGCAATGGGCGGAAACGAGCGCTCCGCTTACGGACTGTGTCTCCTCGGCGACTATGAGGCGACTCTGTTCTCAAAGCACAGCCACAACCGCGCTTTCGGCGAGATGTTCGTTAAGGGTGAAAAGTTCAACTCGCTCGCCGAGGGCTACTACACCGCTCAGGCGCTTATGACTTTAAAAAGGAAGTACAACACCGAGCTGCCGATATGCGAGGCGGTATACAAAATCCTCTATGAGGGCGCAGACGTAAACGCCGCGCTCTTCGAGCTTTTCGGGAGAAGTCTGAAATCGGAGCTTCAATAAAGCTGCGCCCTTTCTTTTCTTTCGTATCTTTCGTATCCTTCGTATCTTTCGTACCGTAAGAAAAATAAATAAATCAAAAACAAAAAATCAAAGATTAAATAATTAAATAAATAATAAATAAATAAAAAAGAATGAAAAAAGTTATTTTATGCAAATACGGAGAGATAGTTCTCAAGGGAAACAATAAATCTCAGTTTGAGTCGATGCTGCTGAAAGAAGTCCGTCGGCGCGCGGCGCAAATCGGAAGCTTTAAGGTCACGTACTCCCAGAGCACCGTTCTCATCGAGCCGCTCGACGGGGAAATTCCCGAGTCCGTTTTCGCAGAGATGTACACTCAGGCAAAAAAGGTCTTCGGTTTTGCCGGCGTCTGCGAGGCGGCGTGCGCCGAAAAGAACATGGACGACATTCTGAGGGTCGCAGCGGAATATCTGCCCGAAAAAATAAAAGGCGCGAAAACCTTCAGGTGTACCGCAAAGCGCAGCGACAAAAAATTCCCGCTTAAGTCCCCCGAGATAGCCGCTCTCACCGGCGGAGCAATTCTTGCGGCGGCGCCGTGGCTCAAAGTGAGCCTTGATTCCCCCGACGTTGAGATAAGAGTCGAGATAAGGGACAAAGAGGCGTACATTCACGCAGGTCAGGAAAAGGGCGCGGGGGGCAACCCCATCGGCAGCGCGGGGCGCGGACTGCTTCTTTTGTCGGGAGGAATCGACTCGCCTGTCGCAGGATACATGATGGCAAAGCGCGGAATGTTCATCGACGCGCTCCACTTTGAGAGCTTTCCCTACACGAGCGAGAGAGCGCGGGAGAAGGTCTTTGAGCTCGCAAAGCTGCTTACCGAGTACACGGGGCGAATGAGAGTCCATGTGATCTCTCTGACCCACATTCAGGAGGAGCTTCGCGACAAGTGCGACGAGGACTACTTCACTCTGCTTCTCAGACGTTTTATGATGGAGCTTGCGCTACGCCTTGCAAAGGAGCGGGAGTTGTCCGCAATCATTACGGGCGAGAGCCTCGGTCAGGTGGCAAGCCAGACCCTACCCGCGCTGTGCGTCACCGACAGCGTGAGCGATATACCCGTATTTCGTCCGTGCATCGGAATGGACAAGGAGGAGATAATCGCGGTATCGCGAAAAATCGACACATACGACACCTCGATACTCCCGTATGAGGACTGCTGTACCGTATTCACGCCGCGTCACCCGAGGACGAAGCCCGTCCTTGAAAAGGTTCTGAGAGAAGAGGAAAAAATTGACCGCGCCACCCTCATTGAAGAGGCGTACTCGTCAAAATATTCCGTTCTCGTAAAGCAGTTTGACAATAATTTCGAGAATCGTTTTTGAATTTTAAATCATTTTTGAAAAACATTTTTAAATTTATTTAGAAAATCACTTTGAAGACCGTTTCGAAATCCATTTTGAAAACCTCTTCGAAAAATAAGACTTTCGATTTAAAACACGAGCCCGCACTTCATGAGCGCGGGCCCGTTTTTTATTTTATTTATTTCTATTTCTATTCTATTTCTATTTGTATTTCTATTATTTATTTCACTTTCGCGCTCGGAAATCCCGCCGCCGCGCCCGCCCGAATTGTATTCGGCTAAAACTCGAAATTAAACGACACCATAAATCGCTTCAATAAAAATGCGCAGAAATACGGGAATGTGTATATACCGTTATCATGCCCGATATTGTTTTTCGAGAACTTAATGCCGCGGCGGATATCTGGATATTTGTCGGAACGAATCAGGGTTGCCATAGATTTCGCTTTTCCGCTTTTTGCTTTCACCTCAACGGGAATCAGCGACGATTTGGAGCGGACAAAAAAATCCGTCTCCAAGGTAGAATCCTCGCGCTTATAATAAAACAGTTTATAGCCCTGTTTCACAAGAGCTTCTCCGACCATGTTTTCATACAACGCGCCTTTATAGACTCCGAGGTTTTTATTGGCGCGCAAATCCTCCTGCGATTCTTCGTCAAGCATGGAAACAAGCAGTCCCGTATCTGCAAAGTACAGCTTGAATATATCGGGATTATAATTGCCCCCAAGCGGAAGCTCGGGAAAATCCATGCAGTAACATATATTGACCATTCCGGCGTCAACAAGCCACTCCGCACATCCGCGATAATCGCGGAATCTTGCCCCCCGCGCGACCTTCGATATCTGAAACTTCTTATTTTCTGCGGCAAGCTGCGGAGCGATTCTGTTGAATACATTGATGATTCTTGTCTGATCCATGCCGGAAGCGTACTTGCGAATGTCCTCCTTGTAGTCGGCTATCAACTGCCTTTGCGTATCAAGGGAACCCTCGAATGTGTTTTTTTGAATATACTCGACAACTACCGCAGGCATGCCCCCGAGGATACTGAAATCAAGAAAGAGCGAATGATAGACCTTCATTTCCAACTCATTGAACGGACGAAATTCGCTCATGTGAAGAAGCATGTCTTTAACTGTCTCGTTGCTGTATCCTTTTGCCCACAAAAACTCTTCAAAGTCCATAGAAAACATATCGTAGTCTTTCTTATATCCGACGCTGTTGCTTTCAATTTTCCTGTAGTTCACGCCAAGCATCGACCCGCTGCAAATCACATCAAATCTTCCGTCAATCGCGAAGAATTTGAGCGATGCGGCAATTTCGGGAAATTCCGTAATCTCGTCAAAGAAAATCAACGTCTTCTTCGGTATAAACCTTTTTGACGGGTCAAGAAGAGAAATGTTTTTTATAATATCAGCGGCTTCATAGCCGTCCGCAATAATCCCTTTATATTTTTCATCTCTGACAAAATTGATTTCAATGATGCTCTCATAGTGCCGAGCGGCAAAATGCTTAATGGATTCAGTCTTACCGACCTGACGGCATCCTTTGATAATCAGCGGTTTCCGTCCGGGGTCGGCTTTCCATTCCTCTAAGAAGATATCTATCTTTCTTTTCAAATACATATAAAACCCCTCCGTGATGTTCTCCGCAATTATTATACACATTTTGAGAGCGAAAATCAATATTTAATTCACAAAAGATGAGCGAATATTTTTTAAATAAACACATTTTGCATGCGGCATGCGCCATAAAGACGTCCTCTGCCGGAGAAAATTCAATTTCCCGCCGCCGCGCCCTTTGAATTCTATTTGGCATATCCCCCTTACACAGTATAAGCCGCACCGTCGCTTATGGCAAATATGCGACCATGCGGCTGTCAAACATTATAGAAAATCCGTTTTTACAAACACATCGTCATGTAGCAGGGAATGCAGACAATTTTATCGTTTACACTGAGATTTTTCGTGTGAACGATATCAATCAGCAGATAGCTTTTGTACTCGTTTTTCCCAAGCTCCTCAACAATCGTCGATTTCCCGATCCGTCTTGCGCCCTCGACCAAAAGAGCTTTTTCCTTAGAACCGTGAGCTTTCCATTCGAGCAAAGTATCGTATATTTTTCTCTGAAACATCATGTGATTTCCCTCGCTTTCGAAAGTAGTATATCACGGATTCCGGCAAAACGCAGGATAAATATGCAGTTTTTTGAGATAATATGCAGAGTTAATTTCGACATAATTCGGTATAATACGCGCTTTTATTTTTAGTTCGATTCGATATAATACGCGCTTTTAATTCAAACAATCGAGTTAAAATGCAGAGTTTTGCATTTCTCATCCTTCGCGCTCGGAAAACTATCCGCCGTTTTTAAAATCAGCCCGCCGATATCTTAATTTTCATCACCCTCCCGCGATGCGGAAAACATCTCGTCTGCAATATCCTTTGCATTTTGCAGATGAAAATATCCTTTCGACCGTACCCGTGACTTCGGACTTTTTTAACTCCTGCCGAAAAGAAAAAGCCGAGACAGCTTACTGCCGCGGCTGTGTTTTTTCGTATTGCGGTATCGGTCTGTAAGTTAAGGTGAGGAGAGCCGAACCTTAATCTTTGAAATTAAGACTGACGGCGCCGATACCTCCGCTGATATCTATGCTGTTTTCTTTTCCCCACTGCTCTTTAAAATCGGAAACACCCATGCCGTCAACGGTAATACTGCCGATGCCCTTTTCAATGTCGAGCTTATAATTTTCTCTGTCGCCGATTACCGTTATATCCGATTCTCCCACGCCCAAATCAAAGGAGCAATCGCCGCTTAGCGCGGATGTTAAACGCAGCTCTCCGACTCCCATATCCAAATCAAGATTATGAAGCTCTCCGTCTTTTACGGTAAATTCCCCGGCGCCGCCGCTGATAACCGCATTCGAGGCGGCAATAAGCGATTCGATTGAAGCCTCGCCGGCTCCGAGTTCAAGAATCAATGTGTCGGAGGATAATCTTTCCACAGTCAATTTTCCCGCGCCTGTCTTAACGCTTGCGTTTTCAAACACGGTATCGGGCGGAACATAGAGAGTAAGCACGGCGCCGCTGAATAAGCTCCCGAATTTTTTCGTTTCACTGTCACTGACAGAAAGCGCGCCGTTCTTATCTTCTACGGTCAGATTTTTCAAATTGCTTTCAACAAGGAATTTTTCGCCCTGCTTTATTGTGAAATCCGCGGCGCTTATATCCACCTCGAGACTTTTAATATCCGTTGAAACATCATATGTTTGAATGTCGTCGTTAAGGTGAGGAGAGCCGAACAGCATCGGTTTTCGCCGACGTCTTCGCGCTCATGCGGCGTCAAAGCCCTTGACAATACGATAGTATTCTCTGCGGGCTTTTCCTTGCCTGAACACAAATCCGCTCGGTGAAAACTGCCTCGGCACTTCACGCAAAATAAGTTCGGAAAATTTTCGAGGGATTTTGTGTGCGGGAGAGGACAATCGTGAAATCACCGAAAAGAGCCCGCGTGAGGCGGTGTGGTTCGGCTCTCCTCACCTTAACCGCGTCGCCTGTGAAAAAGCCGCCGAACAGACCTAACATACCGAGCAGTCCCCCTATAATACCGACAGCCAGAAAAACGGCAAACGCCATTGCTAAGTATTTTATAATCTTTTGAAAAGCAGTCATTTTATTTCAATGCCTCCAAACATACATGTACCGCTTATATAAATCGTCGGAGCGTCTTTATGCGCGGCGGTCTTATTTGAAACTCCGCCGAAAATGCTGTTTGAAGTCACCTTTACATTGATGTTGTTCGGGACAAAAATATCTACGCCGCCGAAGATTGCCGTCGCCTTAACCGCGCAGTCTTTTTCGATTATCGCGTTTCGCAAATCGCATTTCACACCGCCGAAAACAGCCGATAATTCGGCGCCTTCGAACAGCTCGCCGTCATAGTTGAGATTGCACCCCGAAAAGGTTGCGCACCCGACTTTCGCTTCGCCGCCGTTTTCTTTTATTTTGTCTATAATCTCACTTGCTTTATTTCCGAATATTCCCGTAAAGAGCATTTTAAGTCCGATAATCACAATAATAATCGGCACAAGCAGCTTCCAGAGCATCGAGAAATTCAATATGCCCCGACAGCACAAAAGCAGAAATACGCCTATCACAATGCCGATAATGTTTCCGGTTTTTTCACGCTCCGTAAACAATCCTACCGTACACGGCACAATGATGAACAACGTCCACCACCCGTCAAAGAACACATTGATATCGGTTATGTTTAACGCATTGAGAGCGAGCAAAACGCCGAGCGTAATCAGCACTATTCCCCATAAAACACGGCTTACTTTTTTCACTGCTTTTATTCCCCTTTTCTCATAATTTTTAAAATTTTTCCAAAAAAAGCGTCCGACCGAAGCCGCGCGCCGAAAAGCACGTCTCCGATTGCCGTCGGGCAACGCTTTGTTTTTCAAAATTATTTTATCACATTTTATACTGAAAAGAAAGATTTTTTCAAAAAAAGAGAGCGCCCGACCGAAGCAGAGCGCACCCTATATAATTATATAATATCATGAAGTCGTATATTATAATATACCAAAAAGTGGTAATTGTCAACTGTTTGACAAAAATTTTAAAAAACGCAAATTGCAATAGCAAGTTGCAATTTGCGAAAAC
This sequence comes from uncultured Clostridia bacterium, assembly GCA_947632135.1. Lineage (GTDB taxonomy): Bacteria > Bacillota > Clostridia > Oscillospirales > CAG-272 > RUG14199. The sequence continues at coordinate 4,263 of CANRNZ010000063.1, read as the reverse complement.
ATAATTTTTACATAGGCAACTCAATTATAAGTAGTAACCGGCCTGCATATTGTAAAGCATGGAGTAGTACCCGCCGTGCTCCGTAAGCTCGTCGTGCGTACCGAATTCGCATACGCGCTTGTCCTTTATTACCATAATTTTGTCACAGAATTTTGCGCTCGACAGTCTGTGCGATATGAAGAACGCCGTATTGCTGCCGATAAGGTCATTGAATTTTTTATAAATCTCATATTCCGCGCGCGGGTCAAGCGAGCTCGTAGGCTCATCAAGAATCGTTATCAAAGCGTCGGACTTAAAATATGTTCGCGCGAGCGCAATTTTCTGTTGTTCTCCACCCGAGAAATCGATTCCTGCGTCATCGAACAGTTTTGTAATATATGTGCCGTACTTTTCGGGCAGCCGTTCAATCCGTTCATCTATTCCTGATTTCACAGCAGCATCTTTTACATCTCGGCTTCTGCCCTCCTCAAACGCGCTGATGTTCTCGCCTACGGTGAACGCAAATAACATAAAATCCTGAAAAATCGGCGCAAATACAGAAAGGTATTCATCGTAATCAAAGCTTTTGATATCGGTTCCGTTTATCAAAATCGTTCCGTCGGTCGGGTCGTATAACCTCACAAGAAGCTTTACGAATGTGGATTTTCCCGCGCCGTTTTCTCCGACTACCGATATTTTTTCACCGCTTTTGATTTTTACATTAAAATGTCTCAGCGCATAATCGCTCTGTCCCGGGTAACGGAAAGATACATCGCGAAACTCAATCTCGAATCCTTCGGATTTTGAAAAATTTATCGGCTGTTTTCCCGTTTTACGGAATCTGCTTTCGAGCGAAACAAAGCGGTTATAGTATTCAATGTATTTAGCGGTATCAACATAGCCGACGAGTGTGGACGATATTCTGCCGAAATACTGTTTAAAAAGCGCTATATTGGCAATCGTAAGAGAGAAGTCGCCAAGCGAAAGCTTACCACGAAGCACAAACAACCCGAGAACCGAGTAAATTACAATATCTCCGATGTGAGATATGAGAATACCGAGCAGTCCCTGAACGTTTGAATACAGATTCTTTTTCTTCAGGATACGGAATTTGGCGCGGTTGCATTCTTCAATCCTTCCTATAAACTTTTCTCCCAAATCGAAAACCCGCAAATCCTTTGCGGCGTCGCTTACGGTTGTATCCTCATAGTACCCGATGTAGCGGCCGATTTTCATTAGCCGCTCGTTTAACTTGAAATTCTTCGGAATAAACGCAGCGGGTAAGGTGAGGAGAGCCGAACCACACCGCCTCACGCGGGTTCTTTTCGGTGATTTCACGATTGTCCTCTCCCGCACACAAAATCCCTCGAAAATTTTCTGAATTTATTTTTACGTGAAGTGCCAAGGCAGTTTTCACCGAGCGGATTTGTGCTCGGGCAAGGAAAAGCCCGCAGAGAATACTATCGTATTGTCAAGGGCTTTGACGCCGCATGAGCGCGAAGACGTCGGCGAAAACCGATGCGGTTCGACTCTCCTCACCTTAACCCCGAATCGAGAAAAAGGCTCACGACGACGGCAGCAATAAGCCATATATTCGTGTGAATAAGAAGCGCGCAGGAGAACGCAAAAGCAATAAGGCTTGAAAAAAGAGAAACAAAATTCCAAACACAGTTGTTCAGTCGACCGCGAATAAAATCACCGGCAAAAGCCTGCATCTCACGAATTTCTTTCTCGGCAAGAAGCTCGTAGTCCATCTCCATACTTTTTCGGTGAAACTCGTTATAAAGTCTGCCGACGACAAGAGACGTCCGCGCGGGACGAATACTGTTGAATTTTGACTTTATCAGAGAAATGGCGAGCTGCAAAAGTATGAGTGAAACACATACGAGCGCAAACTGCGCGAAGGGCTCCTTTGCTTCCATCGCGTCAAAGGCATATTTCACGAGAAATATCGACGGATATGAAATGACGGCAAAGCAGAGCGTTTCACATATAAGATAGAAAAGATACAGCTTGTCTGTCCTGTAAATCAGCCCGAACATTTTGGGAATATATTCAAATGCCTTCCAAAGCTCTTTTATCTTTTTCATTTCGTATCCTCCTGTTTATAAAGGCCCGCCTGAATACCGTAAAGTTCAGCGTACATACCTTTTTTATCCATCAGATCGTCATGAGTTCCGAGCTCTGCAATCTCCCCCTTATTAAACACTGCTATTCTGTCCGAAAACTTAACGCTTGACAGACGGTGCGAAATATAAACGGAAGTCCTCCCCTCGCTTATTCGTCTGAAGCTCGAATATATTTCGTACTCCGCCTTCGGGTCAAGCGCGCTCGTAGGTTCGTCCATAATAAGTATAGGCGACCCCTTGTAAATCGCGCGAGCGATTGCAAGCCGCTGCATTTCTCCTCCCGAAAACTCCACGCCATCCTCGTCAAATATGCGGTACAACTGCGTATTTGTACCTTTAGCGGTTTTTGCCGCCTTATCTTTGAGACCGACCTTTTTAAGCGCGTCGTCGAGTCTCTTTTTGTCTTCATCGCTCAGGGCGCAGATGTTTTCCGTTATTGACATGGCGAAAAGCTTGTAATCCTGAAAGACGGTCGAAATACAGCGCATATATTCCTCAATCGGTATTGTCGAAATATCCCGACCGTTTAACAGTATTCTTCCCTCTGTCGGCCTGTACAGACCGCAGAGAAGCTTGACAAAGGTAGTTTTACCTGCTCCGTTTTCGCCGACGATAAGAAGCGTCTCCCCGGCGTTTATTGTAATATTGACATCTTTCAGCGCGAATACATCGGTCTCCGGATATTTAAAGCTGACATGCTCAAAGCGTACTTCCGCCTTCGCGGGACTCTCCCCGAGCGTCTCGCTTTTTTTAGCCGTTTTCTGTTCCATGAATTCAAAGAATCCCTTGAGGTACTCGGTGTTCACAACAAATTGAGTAATTACGAATATTACTTCACTTACGGAATTCTTCAGCTGCCGAAGCGCATTTGAAAGCAACGCAAACCGTCCGAGCGAAATCGCCGAGGAAATAACCTTATACCCGAGATATAAATATATTGCAATATCAAGAACAGTATCCGAACCGTAGGCCAATATCGCAAGCGGACGACGCCGTCTGCGCCTCTGCTCGCGGAGTTTAAAAAGCAGCTCGTCCACCTCATCCATGCGCCGCTTAAAACGCTCCTTGAGGTTGAACATGCGTATTTCTTTCGCGTAGGCAAAGTCAAAGCTTATGTTCTGCAAATACCCTGATTTGCGCGAATACTCTATCTCTTCCTTTGTGTCGATAAAGTTCTGCCGCGCGTTGAGCCAATCATTGTATAAATCTATCGCGAGCGCGAGCGCTATCGGGATAATCAGAATAAGCGACACCTCGGATATGATGTAGATAACGCCTCCGATAACAATAAGACTTGAAATCACACTTTGCATACTGTTTATAAACAAATCAAGACTGCCGTTGCTTGACGCAATAAGCGCGAAATTTTTATTTTCGAGAAAACTCTTTTTTTGAACGTTCGCGTAATCGGTGTTAATACATATTTCACTGATTTCGAGTCGTATTTTCGCATAAAAACGGCTTTTGACATATCCGAGACGATTTCCGATTATCATCGACGCCGCAGCGAACGACAGCCTAATCAGAATGATAACCCCAACCGTGAGCAGGTATTCTCCGAAATCAACATTTTTTGTCAGTAGGTCTATTGAATAGTTGATTAAATACATACCCGGGAAAACCGATACCGCAGAAAGAATAATGCTTGCAAAGGTCAAAATCAGATATTCTTTGCTCCTGCGCCAAATAAACCGCATACTCCCGGCGGAAAATAATATAAAACTTGACAGCTTAGTTTTCATAAATCCCCCAATCTCGCAATTTCCCGATATTTGATATAATTTTACGCAAATCATATTTGCGAAAGCCCCGCGTTTTGTGCCGATTGTATTTTAATCGGATTATAACCGAACCGAGAGACATAAACAATATGACATGCGCATTCGCCGATATTTCATGCCTGTTCATCGACAAAACCGCTCTGTCCGTGGTTATTATAATATAAAATAAATTGTGAATCAATAGTTTGGGATAATGCACATAAAATGGGATAAATGATGATTTTACAGCATATTTTTGCCATTTAATTGATTTTTTTGGAAATTTTAAACAAAAAAACGAATCCTACGGATCCGTTCCAGACTGAAGACAAAGTCCTGAAAAGGGCTTTGTTTTTTTGTCAAAGTATGGTATAATAGAAGAGGTAAAAGGGGTG
>CANRNZ010000062.1 GCA_947632135.1 uncultured Clostridia bacterium | reverse complement strand
TCCCGCCATCGCTCACGAGTGTGGAATCGAAATAAATCTCGATATAGCGAACGAGATAAGCGCAAGGACGCCGAACCTCTGCCATCTTGCGCCGGCAGGACGCACATACATAGAGGAGCTTGACGAGGCAGGCGGCGTGTGGGCTGTCATGAACGAGCTCTCAAAGAAAGGGCTTTTGAATCTCGAATGCAGAACGGTCACGGGAAGGAGCGTCGGTGAGAATATAAAGAACGCCGTAAACCTCAACCACAGCGTGATACGTCCCGTTGAAGAGCCGTACAGCGAGACAGGCGGAATTGCAGTTCTCAGAGGAAATCTTGCCCCCGACGGGTGCGTTGTCAAGCGCTCCGCCGTCGCGCCCGAAATGCTCGTACACGAAGGCCCCGCCAGGGTGTTTGAGTGCGAGGAGGACGCTCAGGCGGCGATAAACGGCAAAAAGATAAATCCCGGAGACGTCGTTGTCATAAGATATGAGGGCCCGAAGGGCGGTCCCGGAATGCGCGAAATGCTCAATCCCACGTCCGCAATAATGGGAATGGGTCTCGGCTCAAGCGTCGCGCTTATAACAGACGGACGCTTCAGCGGCGCAACAAGAGGCGCGTGTGTCGGGCATGTATCCCCCGAGGCTGCAAGCGGCGGGCCAATCGGAGTTGTGAAAGAGGGAGACATCATAAGCATAAATATTCCCGAAAACAAGATAGAATTAAAAATCAGCGACAGCGAGCTCGCGGAGAGAATGAAGAGCTTTGTCCCGAAAACAAAGGAGCTCTCGGGCTACCTGAAGCGCTACGCCGCGCTCGTTTCGAGCGGGGCAAAGGGCGCCGTGCTCAACTGATTAAATCTTCTAACAGGCAAAACGACAAAAATAAAAGCTGGACGAAAACGCGCTCCGGCTTTTTGGTATAAGGGTATTTCATATGGCGGATTTTGAAAAAGAAAACAGCGACGCGCAGCTTAAAAACAAAAATACGAAAGACAAAAACGGCGCGGATACCGCATATTCCGAATTAAGCGAACTGTCGATGCGGCTCAAAGCGCTGACAGTCTTTCGCGCGCTCTGCGCGGACCCTGTCGTATCGGCGCTTGCAAGCTTTCCCGACGCCGACGCCGACGGGCGTTTGTCGCGCTTGGTGAGCATTGCCGCCGCGCTGTACGAATCGGGAACAAACGATATCTCGGAGTACCTGAAAAGAAAGGTTTTCGGCGACGAGAACGTATATATTAAATCCGAATGGAAGGGCGGCGCGCTTCCCGAGATTTACGAATGCGCAAAAAACGAGCTTCAAAGCCTTGACCTTGCCGCGGCAGTTTCCCCCGAAACGCTGAGACGTATGCTGAGCGAGGGGCAAAGAAGCGTACCTCTTCCGTCGTGGAAGAGTGCGCCGCGCGGCGCGCGCCTTATTGAAAAAGGGTATTTTGAGAGGGTACGCGATATTGAGCGCTGCGGTTACGGTATATATTCCGTATACAGAATGTTTTCCCTTGACAAAGACGGAAACGTGTCGCCGGTTGAAAACCCCGACCCCGTGCGTCTTTCGGAGCTTGTCGGCTACGAGAGGGAGAAAAAAATAATTATCGACAACACAAAAGCCCTCATTTCGGGGAAGCCCGCCGCAAATGTCCTTCTCACGGGGGACGCGGGAACAGGGAAGTCCTCGACGGTAAAGGCGGTCGTAAACGAGCTATATTCTAATGGGCTGAGACTTATCGAGATAAGAAAGGAACAGCTCTCGGGGCTCCCCGCCGTTATTGACTCTTTAAATTCAAACCCGCTCAAATTTATTATTTTCATCGACGACTTGTCCTTTGCGAAAAACGACGATAATTTCAGCGCGCTGAAGGCGGTGCTTGAGGGCTCCGTATTTGCGCGTTCCCAAAACGTCGCAATATACGCGACGAGCAACAGACGCCACCTTGTGCGCGAGACGTTTTCCGACAGACAAGGGGACGACGTTCACGTCCGCGACACAATGCAGGAGACCGTGTCTCTTTCCGAAAGGTTCGGTATTCAGGTCACATTCTCGCGCCCCGATAAGAACACATATCTTACGATAGTTAAAAACCTCGCCGAGGCGCGCGGAATGACCTTTGACGAGGCAAGCCTTTTTGAGGAGGCGGAGAGGTTCGCCCTCTCCCGCAGCTCCCGCTCGGCCCGCGCCGCGCGTCAGTTCGTCGACTCCCTCGAATCGTCCGCAAAGAATCCGTAAGCATTTTTGCATAATTTCGTGATTTATACAAATTTATACAAACTGCGCCGCGTGCAAAAGCACGCGGCGCTCATTTTGAAGACAAATCTGTTTTATACAAAAACGCATAAAGCCGCTTTGTTGTAATTTGTTATAATAATATTGTAATGTTTCCAAGCGAAAAATCGAGGGTTTGACTCGCCTCACCTTATCCCGATGCTTGCAGCCAACTCGTCAAGATAATCAATATGTCCGTGGCTTGCTCCGTACAGTGTCACATAACCGTCTTTTTCGGCGGTTATTTTCTGCCCCATAAAAATGATGCTTTGACCTTTTTTGAGATATTCTTTGTGCCCGTTTACCATTTTATCATTATAATCGGAAACGGCAGTTTCATAATACGTATCAAATAATTCTCTTGCTTTTTCGATGTTGCCGAGATGACCGTATATCATACATTCGTCCAAAAGAATGAGGTGAGGGTTCAGATTATCCAATAGTGGATAATCTCTTCTATATGCAAGAATAGCGTCTCTGCTGTTTAAAACTTCATAAGCCGGTAAAACATATTGCTCTATTTCATCAACAATATTTTTTACGATTTTACATGTTCTTTCATGAAGGTCATACTAAGTATCTCTTTTACCGCTAATAATTCCCAATCTGGAACGGATGGTACATTCGTATTCGTGGTAATACTTCTTCCGTTCTCCTTGAGGATGAAAAGTTCTGTCAGCGCACTCGGGGATACGAATACCCAAATTCACACAAAAAATGCCGCCCATTCCTTGTGTCTGCAAACCGCTTTGAAAATGGATGACCTGCGAAATATCGTCCGAAACAAAGCGATGGAGTGTTCTGCCATGCTTTTTAAACCCATATGGCTTGATATGAGCATATACCTCAGACTCAATCTCATCGACTGCTCTATTTGTATTGATTTCTGCTTTCTTTTTTAAGAAGTTAAACACAAACGTTCACTCCTTTCTATAAATATGTAACCGCCGACAGCTATTTCTTTTGAAATTTCACAGCGCGATTTTATATATAGCATAAATGCCCGAAGTCCCTATGTTTCTAAGAGCTTTCAGGCACCTCATAGCCCCCGGGATTTATTCCCTCTCGCTCCCCAAAAATCCATTTTAAACAAGTTTGTTTATGGATTTTAGCAGAGCGTATCTGCATTATCCGTATTATCGGTAAAGCATACGCTATCCGATTTTTTGTTGCCATTTTATTGCCACAGAAATTATGATAAAAATCATATGTTTCAATATGTCAAGAAAAAATTTCCGCCTCAATTTGGTTTGTTAATTCGGTAAGATAAAAATATAGTTTATCTTTTACATCAAAATAATCCAAATTAAACGCTTTATTTGTCAATCCTTTTAATATGTCGTCATCAATCAATTCGTTTGCAGTAACATACTGGCCTAAGCCATAATGCGCAAGGCAGTTTCTAAATGCTCTGTTTTTCAAAGACTCATTGATGTAAAAGGTTGTTCCATTTGCTGCGTTTAATTTTTTGATAAAATCACAGAGATAGTAATACTGAAGATAAGCAAATTTGAACTTTTGCGGAATCTCCTTGACAAAATAGTTTTCAATAAATTCAATCGCATAATTGATATTACATAGAACCGAAAAAAGTAAAAATCCAAATTCGTTTTTTGTTTTTATCGGGCAGTTATTGTAAAAGTGATAATCCTCGCTTTTTACTATAATACGATCATCGTAATCATACGGCGGAAAGTTCTGACAACCAAAAAATCTTGCTAGTTTTCCTGATACAACACTAATTTCTCTAATCCAAAATCCAATTTTTTCATCATTAAAAATATCTATTGGTGTGTACAGTGCACACAGAATCGTGTTTCCGCAGAAGTGTCCATTACACAAATCAGTACCGACATTGTAATAGCCAAATAACTTTTCGCGAAAGCTACGTATCTTAAAAAAGTGATTATCACTTGCATTAAACTTCGCCATCAATGAAGATAAGCAATCTGAATATGATAATTCATATAGCTTATGGCTTTGGCGCAAGGCAGTATAGTATGTTTTCTCTGTATTAGTGAATTGAGGGGCGTTTATTCTAAGTTTTTTACACCATTGTTCTGCTCCGCCTGTGAACAGACCAATATACGGTTGACTCATCATAATATAGTTACTACTGATATTCTTTGCATTTCGTTGAATAACGGTTAGTGTATAAAGAAATCTTGCATCTGCCTGAATTAGTTCATATGCAGCTTTCTGTACCGCATTTAATATAATTACAATCACATCCCAAATACTTGCAATCGTTGTCGATCAACAACTGTAATAAATCCTTTATTTTCAAGGCTTTCCTACTTCCTTGATACTATTCCCACTCGCTCCCTTGAAATCCATTCTAAACAAATTTGTTTATGGATTTTAGCAGAGCGTATCTACATTATCCGTATTATCGGTAAAGCATCCGCTATCCGATTTTTTGTTGCCATACTGTTGCCAGCAATATAACACATTATTGAATTTATTACAAGTTCAGGAGAAATTACTTATTGAATGAAAACTTATTTGAATCCGAAATTATATATATTTTTTTCATTGCTCGAGTCATAGCAACATAGAAATCTTTTGCCGAAAGAGGAGTTGTCATATCAATAATAACGCAGTCAAATTCCAAACCTTTTGACAGCAAAGTGCGCGATGATAAATATTTGAAATCCGAATATCTTTTTTGTAGAGAGACGTCTTTGCGCAGTCTATTAGCAGCATCAAATATAGAAATATCATTATTTCGAGCATATTTTATACTTCTTATCATTTCATAGAACAATTCGGCCCTATAGAGCTTAAATAACGAGCTATTATCCTCAAACCAATTGAGTATTTTTAGTATTCCATTAAGTTTTGTCTCGTTTTTTGCGTCGAAAATCAAATCGCCAAACTTAATATGCTTTGTTATTCTCGAAAAGTCAAAGCTGTTGTTTTGTAATCTTTTAATGTAAGATGACAGTTCTGTAGTTACACCTGTTGCACAAGAATGAACAAACTGTAGAATTGCACAGTACAACTCTGCATCTGATTTTCCGTCAAACATTTCAGCGAACTCATACAATTTATTACATTCTTGGGTTTCATCATATTGAAAAAAACCGGGCATTTGGCTGCACAACTGTAATTGTTTATTGGGCCATTGCGTAATTAAAACAATATTTCCATATTGTTTTAATTCCTTTAAAAGAGAGTACCCATTGAACTTATCGGGAGCTATTATTTCAATAGAACCGTAACAAGAACCGATTTCTATACTACATGATTTCCCGTCAAGTATTGGTAATAACAACGAACGAAGCAAACAGAAGTAATCTCCTAATTGTTGGTTCGATTTTGCCCATCTCCACGGACGTGTTTGCACATCAACTATTGTAAATGGCAAGGTGTTCCAATCCACTAATTTTCCTGCAAACGAAAAAATGCCTTGCATCGGATCGCCTAAAACAATCACCGGTAAAAATCGGTTTATACTAACGAATATTTCGTGTTGCTCTTGCACACAATCTTGATACTCATCAACGATTACCCCACCATAAGTTGCACGTAATACTTTACCTGCCCATTGACATTCAAAAATACTTTTCGCTCCGCTATACATTTGATCATAGTACTTTTTAACTTGAGCTTTCACTAATGGCGATAGCGACTTATCTATATGTGAAGAATTATCGTATGATAAACACCACTTGACACAAAACGCAGCAATCGTAGTAACAGAGTACTTATCTTTGGATATGTTTCTTTTTTTCAACCTTTTTGAGATAGCGTCAACTCCTGCGTTCGTGTGGGTGAGCAATAGTTGACGTTTTGAAGAATGCTCGACAATATCTGCAATCATTTCTGTTTTTCCGTGACCAGCAGGGGCAATTATCGCGGCATTTTTTAATCCGCTAATTTTCAACCATTCTTCATTTGTCATTACGAATCACCCAGTTAATAATATCCTCGATAACTTTATACAGCCTTGAATTCACATCAATTGAATCCAATTCAGAAAAAACAACATTGCCAAGTGCCTCACCAAGGTCAACTCGCTTATACCACTCAATCTTCTTCGTTTTTGCGATTGTGCCAATAGAGCGTTTTAAGGATGCATCCATTTCGTTAAAGACAAGATATCCATCGGTTTCAACACAAGGAATCTTTGATAAACGGCTTTTTACGGAATCGAGACCGTATTCATCAATTGCTATTGCAATTAGTTTTGTCGTTAAGTGTAGCGGAACATCATTAAATATCTGTTCTTCAATAGCATTTGGCTCCTCCCAGTCGAAAATAGAAATTCCTGCGTTTATCAGTTCTTCTTTTTGATCTTTTTCATCTGCTTTGTCTGAATCCATAAAGAGACAAACATCATAACCACAAGAAGAAAGCTGTTTTGTGCATTTTATCGCAGAACTGCCTCCACCATCTGCAGTTCCAATGCCGGTAAACGCGATGCGAATGCCTTTTTCTTTTGATAAATACGAATCAAGTGCCCTAATAAAGCCTTGTTCAGTTTTTCCTTCACATACAATAATGCGTTTGCACAAAACAGCTTCAGCGTTTTTTCGGATTTGAGCTTGCATAGCATCATCCGTTTGCTTATCTCCGCTTTCCAAAGGAATACACTTGGTTGTTCCATTTACAGAGTGCACAATTAGTAATTCTTTAATTGTACATTCTGCAACAGCAATTGGAGAATGAGTAGTCATTATAACCTGTCCGGCTGTTGTATGCTTTAACCTAAACTCATTTATAATGCTACGTAACCGATATGGCTCTAATCCAGTTTCTATTTCATCTACCAAAAGAATTGAACTATTTGAAGAAGCGTTAATATTTAATCCCATAGAGAGAAGACGCTGGCTTCCAAATCCTCTTTGAGATAAAGGTGCTTTCCCATCAAAAAGTCCTACGGTAGTTGACAAAGATATTCCCTGTATTTGCATATGATTTGTAACATCGCCCTTAAAGCCCACTCCATATTCTTTACCAACAGTTTTTATTGTTTCCGAAATATCATCTAAAGTATGTAGATCTGCTTTTTGCGCTATATCTCGTAGCACAGACGTTTGCACATCGTGAATGGTTCCTTTTGAGTCAGCATATTTTTGGAGAACAGAAAATTTGCCCCACAACATATCTTTGGCGCAATTACTGCCAATTTTATCAGCAATAATACTTTTTCTATCCGAGAGAGAAATGCTTTTTGGCTCATTTCTATTGCACACAACCTCCCATTTTGGTTCAAGTGAACCGTCAATAGTTAGTTGAATTGTTAGGCATATAGGGGAACCATCGACGGGCTCATCGTTTTCCCCTTCATTTAGCGGAATGCCTGACTTACGTAAATATAATCCATATTTATCTTCAGAAAGTAGTTTTTCCGGCAGTTCTGTAAATGTTCCTCTTAAAACGATTGATGATGATGTATCACATTCATAAAAATCACTATCAGAAGCGGATAAGTTCCACGAAGGCCAAAGAATCCACTCGATTGCTTGGAGAATCGTTGATTTAGTGCTGTCGCCAGCGCCGATTAAACAGACAACCCTTTCGTCTTTTGGAAATATAATGAATGCATTTTTTATTCCTTTGAAGTTTGCGATTTCAAGATTTGTAATTCTCATATAATAACCTTCTTAATGGTTAGTTCCTTTCCTTGTATGATACTTATTGTATGTAGACTTTTTGTATTCATTGATATTATACTATAACGTTAGGAGGATTGCAAGTATGGATATAGTTAAAGTTTTTGGGACAAACGTAAAGCGTTATCGGCAGGAAATGGGAATTTCGCAAGAAGCCTTTGCAGAAAAATGCGGATTACATCGCACATACATCAGTGCTATTGAGTGTTATCGCCGTAGCATTTCCCTTGAAAATGTTCAGCGAATTGCCGATGCTCTTGAAGTTGAAACCTATAAATTGTTTTTGGAGGAATAAATTCATGCCTACATACACCATTGACTACGAGTTACCAGTTGGCAATCGCACTCAAATGAGACAAGCTCTTATATCATGTTTTCTGAATGAAACTGCTGGTACTGGAAGAGACAATAACGCTTCTCGATATCGGTATAATGTCGAAGCATATGAAAATTACGGAATCTATCTCAGACGTCCAACACAGCTGAATAAAGGCTTTGACTTTACGGTTAATATAGAAGGCTTGTATTTCAAAAAGAACAGACGATACAGCAATCCCAGTCATCAGGATATCTTTGACGCTTTGACATACTGCTTGAACACATACCCCGAAGAATATGATGCAGTGAGAAAGGCGATTATTGATATTTATAACTGCATTGATATTGATTTGTCTCGAATCAATGCATATTTCTGTGATCATGAAGGAACAGAACATCCTATCCAGATAATCCTGTTGGCTATTAAATGGCTGTTTATGGAGCAGGATTGTGCTTACTGGAATTACTCTGGGCGCAGAATGCTTTTTGATGGGCTTAATGAGTATGGATTAGTATAGCCTTACTTTCTAAACACAAACAGATACTCGTGTGCAATCAGCAAAAAGTTATATTTGACACTATTCGTTTTCCAATACCCCGTTGCCTTACAATTGTGCTGTTCTTTGATAATCAATTCTTTTAGCTTAAATCCTGCGTCCTCAAAAATTCGCATAACCTCAAAAGACATCGGAATCATGTGTCCTTTTTGACGGGTATCTCCCATTAAAACAGCACAAAACCTATCTTTTTTTAATACACGGTAGCTCTCAGCGGCTATCGTTTTCATTTCCTCAAGAAAGTCTTTGACTTTCAGATGAGACAAATCTTCTGCAATGTCCTCGCTGTATTTGATAATATCAGCATAAGGCGGGTGAGTACAGATAAGGTCAATACTACTGTTCTGAATAAAATCTAAGTGCCTTGCATCGCCTTTGCGAATATAAACCTTACCGTTTGCACCTTCGTGTTCAAAATCGATTTTATCTTGGCATCTGTCAAGAGCTGTATCGTTCACATCAACACCGATGATATCACGATTCAAAAGCTTTGCTTCAACAAGCGTAGTACCACCGCCAGCAAACTGATCAAGTACCAAGTCTCCCTCTTTCGAATAGCGAAGTAATATATTTCTTGGAATATAGGGAGACCAATTCCCACGCCACTTTGCATCGTGCGTTGCCCAGTCCCCACGCTTGGGAAAAGACCAGTGTGTAGTCATTTCCAGTTCAAAATCTTCCGGCTCCCATTTAGTTATTTTCTTTGTCATTATCTAAAAACCTCGTTAATAATTCCGTTCTCCAAATCTTTGATGTTGTAAATATGTTCCAGCACGTCAAAAGTTTCTTCAAGGTTGTTTCGAGCGCTTGTCCATCCTTTACCATCCGTAAACCATACAAAGGTAAATCCATCAATCGTATCCGTTTCAAGAGCAAGAGTCTTATAGCTGCGAGCTGTTTCGTTAAGTTTACTGCCGCCGCTACCATAAAAGTTGGTTTCAATGCCATAAATCATGCTGGAAGTCTTTATAACGAAATCAAACCGCTTTTCCATTTTCCCCTGATTGGATATGGCAGAGAGATCAATACCCCATTTTGCAGTGATTTGATGTATATACATTTCCTTGAAGTAGCTTGTGTCTTTTACAAACTTTGCTTTCTTGATAAAGCTTTCAACCAAATCTTCCATCAGATGTCCACCACGGTTTTTACGACCGTTGGAATCCAATCCTGTCTCTACACCTGTAACATAGTCAACAAGATTATTGATAATGTGATTTTCCAGCAAGTCAAATAACCCTGTATGTTCCATAAAATAGGCATAACGCTCATAATGTGCATAGCTGTTCGGAGGGTATTTCCCAAAGTTGAATTGGTACAGATAACCACCGTTTTCATCCTGACAATATATTTCATTCGCTCTGACCGCCAAAAGCAGAGGAATACATTTCAAAACTTCAGGATACTTCTTGATTAAAGTCTTGAAATCTTCTTTAATGTTCTTAGAGCCGATAAGAGAATTCAGGATATTCAGTTCAACCTTTATATTATCGACATTGTGGTGAACTTTTTCAAAATCTATGTAATAGCGGTAGTCGGCTATGCTATCACGAAAACCTGATAACCATTCGTTGAAATTTCTCATATCTTAGCGCTCCTTAAAAATTAGAAATAAGCAATTCCTTGATTTTACCCCTTGCTTCACTGTTGCAGTTAATCATACGGGTAGCTTCAACACGCTTAATTTTATGCGAGGAATAGATGTTGTCAAAGAAATCATCATCCGTATTGGAATTTTTGGGATCAGAATTACTGATAACAATCTTTGCTCCCTTGCAGTGCATATCGTCCACAAACTTGGCAAGCTCAATTTGTTCTTCATCATTAAATAAATTTTCAGTATAAGCTGTGAAACTGGCTGTGTCAGTGATTGGTCTGTAAGGAGGATCAAAGTAAACGAATGTATTTGCATCAATAAAGTCTGTGGACTCTTTATAATCGCCGCAAACAATTTTCACGCCTTGGAGCTTTTCTGATACAGCTCGTAGATTTTCTTCATCACAAATCATCGGGTTTTTATAAGACCCCATAGGCACATTAAACAGTCCCTTCTTGCTCACACGGAATAAGCCATTAAAGCAGGTCTTGTTCAGGAAAATCATAAGGGCTGCTTTTTCAATGTTGATACTTTCATCGCCATTGACTTTCAAATCATTGAAACGCTCACGCTTTGCAAGGTAATATGACTTGCGATGTTCGGTATCCATCGGTACAAAATCACCCTGCATTACCGACAGCGTTGCTATCAGTTCATCAATATCATCGCTAATAATACGATAAGTGTTGATGAGTTCAGCGTTAATATCACTGATATATACTTCGTCTAAATCGTACTTGCTCAATATATCAAAAAGCACAGCACCGCCGCCTACAAAAGGCTCAGCGTACTTAGTAATTATTCCATCTTTAAAAGGGTAATACTTTTCAATTTCAGAAAGTAGCTGTCCCTTGCCACCAGCCCATTTTAGGAAAGGCTTTACCTTTTTATCATTAATTTTGGTGTAACGAATGCTTCTTGCGTCAATTGGTTTTTCTGCGTTGTTAGGGATAATCCACATATTGCCAACCATAGTAGCATTATCAATTCTATTTTCAGCGCAGAGAACGGCAACTCGCCTTTGGGAAATTCCCCACTTATCAGCGGCTTCTCTTGCGGACATAAATTCCATAATGGCACCTCCGTATTTGATGAATATATTATATTCTATATCTCGAATAATAGCAATATCATTTTGCAAAAAGTTACAAAAATTTTTTCTTGTACTCTCCGAAAAAAAGAAAAGTAGGAGATGGTGCCGTATGACACCATCTCCGATATTCAGTTAAATAAATATCAACTTACTATTTACAATTTCTCTTGCACAGGCTTGGATATTGTTCATCTTCCCGACCCACGCCATTTGGTCTTTCGCTTTGAGTTCCTCGGTCACGCCCTCACGCTCTGCCATTTGCTTTACCAGCCGGGAAAACAGTTCCTCTGCCTGCCGGTCGATGTCTGCAAGATA
>CANRNZ010000061.1 GCA_947632135.1 uncultured Clostridia bacterium | reverse complement strand
GACTGCCGTCGGATATGTAGCTCTCGTATGCCGAGTCGAAAATAATCACGGAGCCTGTTCTGAGCGCATAGCTCACCCAGCGCCCGAGCGCTTCCTTTGAATAAACGGCTCCCGTCGGGTTGTTCGGCGAGCAGAGATATATGACGTACGAGGTATCTCCGCGCGGCGGCTCGGGAAGAAATCCGTTCTCCTCACTTGAATCAAGGAGAGTGATTTTTCTTCCGCAAAGAAGATTTGAGTCGACATAAACGGGATATACAGGGCTCGGGATAAGAATCTCGTTGTCGCCGAAAATATCGGTGAGATTTCCGACGTCGCTCTTTGCGCCGTCCCCCACAAATATCTCGTCGGAGGAAAGCGTGACGCCGCGCCTTGCATAGTAAGCGGCGACAGCCTCCCTTATGAAATCATAGCCGTACTCGGGAGCGTAGCCCCTGAACGTCGACTTTGACGCCTGCTCGTCTACCGCGCGGTGCATCGCCTTTGTAACGCTCTCGGTAAGCGGTAGAGTCACGTCTCCGATACCGAGCCTTATTATCTCCTTATCGGGGTGCGCGGCGCTGTACGCCGACACCTTTTTTGCGATATCGCTGAAAAGATAGCTCTCTTTTATCTTCAAAAAATTCTCGTTAATCTTAATTTTCGCTCCCATAATAATATACCCCCTCATAAACTTTCACGCAAGGCCCCGTCATAAACACTCTCATGTCCCTTGTCACCGTCACCGTGAGCTCTCCTCCGACAAGCTCTACCGTCACGGGCTCATCGAAGCCGAAATAACCGTTTAAAACGGAGGCGACAACCGCGGCGCACGCCCCCGTGCCGCAGGCAAAGGTCTCCCCGCTGCCGCGCTCCCACACTCTCATTTTGAGTCTGTTCTTTCCGACGACCTTTACAAACTCGGTGTTCACTCTTTCGGGAAAAAGCTCAAAGTTTTCAAAATAATGTCCGATTTTCTCAAGCTCAAGGCTTTCGGGACTCTCGCAGTATATCACCTGATGCGGATTTCCCATCGAAACCGCCGTTATCCTGTATTCCTTTTCATTTATTGTAACAGGCGCGTTTATCATCTCGGAGTCCGCTCTCATCGGCAAAGACTCGGGCGACGTCGACGCCGTTCCCATATCGACCGTTACGGACTCGACACTCCCGTCCTTTACAAAAAGCGTAAGATATTTGACGCCGCTTTTCGTCTCAATCGAAAGACTGCGTTTATCGGTCATGCCGTTGTCGTACACATATTTTCCGACGCACCGTATGGCGTTGCCGCACATATTCCCCTCGGAGCCGTCAAGATTGAACATTCTCATTTTAAAGTCGCATGTGTCGGAGCGGCATATCATGACAAGGCCGTCCGCGCCTACGGAAAAATGTCTCGGCGACATGGCGGCGGATATCTCCCCGGGCGATAAAAGCTCTCCCTTTGTGCAGTCGACATATATGTAATCGTTGCCGCAGCCGTGCATCTTTGTAAATTCTATTCTCATCATTTATCCTTTCAGAACGTCCTTCATTGTGTAAAGACCCGCTTTTTTGCCGACAAGAAATTCACACGCTTTGATGGCGCCGTCGGCAAACAGCGCGCGGTCAAACGCCTCATGGCGAAGGGTGAGCTGTTCACTCTCCGTCGTAATTATAACCTCATGAATGCCGACAATTCCGCCCGCTCTCACCGAGGATATGCCGACCTCGTTTTTCTCTCTCCTGCGGTTGCCGCTCCTTCCACAAAGAGCGGTCGCCTCGGGGCGGACCTCCTTTACTGCGTCGAAAAGCATAAGCGCCGTCCCGCTCGGAGCGTCAAGCTTTCTGTTGTGGTGACACTCTACAATCTCAACGTCCGCGCCGTCAAACACAGAAAGCACCCTCTTTACGGCGTCGGCGAGAGTCGCAATCCCGAGCGACATGTTGCCCGAATAAAAAACCGCTGTTTTATTTGCGGCGTCAAATATCTTCTCCCTTTCCTCGGCGCTGTGACCCGTAGTTGCGACTATTACGGGAAGCTTTTTCTCGGCGGCGTATTTTACGACGTCCTCCGTCGCTCCGTGAAACGAAAAATCTATTATCACGTCGGCGTCCGACGTGACCTCGGAAATATGGGAAAAGCCGCCGCCTGTCCCGTAGTAGTTTATGTCGACCGACGCCGCGCACTCCCAGCCCTTACGCTCCAGAGCCGCCTTTACGTTTTGACCCATTCTGCCGAGAGCGCCGACCACTATTGCCCTTATGTTATTCATATTTCAATCCCCGCTTTTTTCATCTCCGAAATAAGAACCCGCTCATGCGGCTCCTCCATCGGATAAAGAGGAGAGCGAAGAACGTTCTCGGTATAACCGAGCCTTGCCATCGCGGCTTTTGCGGGAATCGGATTGACCTCTGAAAACAGCGCGTGAATAAGCGGCAAAAGCTCAAGCTGCATACGTCTGCTGCCCTCCGTGTCGCCGTCAAAGTATTTTCTGCATATTTGAGAGGTCGCCCTCGGCAGCAGATTCGAGAGCACCGAAATCACTCCCTTTGCGCCGAGAGAGAGCATCGGAACTATCTGGTCGTCGTTGCCGCTGTATACGTCGAGCTTGTCCCCGACGAGCGCAAACGTGTCGACTATCTTCGCGATATTGCCGTTTGCCTCTTTTATTCCGACGATATTAGGGTGCTTTGCAAGAGCGAGATATGTCTCGGGCTCTATATTGACCCCCGTGCGTGAGGGGACGTTGTAAAGAATGACAGGCTTTTCCGACGCGTCGGCAATCTCGGTATACATGCGGATAAGACCGTTTTGAGTCGCCTTATTGTAGTAAGGCGTCACAAGCAGAACCGCATCTGCTCCCGCGGCGCACGCGTGCTTTACAAGCCCCGTCGCATAGGCGGTGTCGTTGCTGCCCGCTCCCGCGATAACCGGAACTCTCCCCGCCGTTTTCTCGACCACAAACTCAATTACCCTCCTGTGCTCGTCGTCCGTAAAGGTGGATGACTCGCCCGTAGTCCCCGCAACCACAAGAGCGTCGATACCCTCCGATATCTGAAACTCCACGAGAGCCTCGAACCTTTCATAGTCAATATTCCCGTCTTTGTCAAACGGGGTGATAAGAGCTGTCGCCGCTCCCGTAAAAACTGTTTTCTTTTTTTCCATGACCTGAATCCTTCTTTCTGTTTTCTGTTTTCTGTTTTCTTACTGTTTTTTCTTGTTCTCTTTTGCTTTTTTATTTTTCCCGCTGTCCTTCCGTTTTCGTCATTTTCCGTTTCGCGGTCTTTCTGTTTTCCAGCCTTCTTTTTGCCGCCTTTCTCTTTCCGACATCTTCCTGTTTTGCGGCCTTTCTTTTTTTACCGCCTCTCCGTCTTACGGCCTTTCTTTTTTGCCGTCTCTCCGTCTTACGTCCTTTCTTTTTTGCCGTCTCTCCGTCTTGCCGTCTTTTCTCTGCCCGCTTTCCTCTGTTATTTCTTCTATTCTTCTATTCTTCTACTGTCCCGATATTCTCTTCTTATTTGAATTTTTATTTGTCTTTTTATTTGTCTTTTTTGCAGACAGCCGCGCCGATTTGCATTTTATGTAATTTCATAAAATCCGACGTTATGGCGCCATAAAAAATCGCCCGACCGACGTCGAGCGTAAAATTTGCACAAAATACGAAAAGAGCGCCGAAAACGCACTCCATGCGTATAAATATTACAAACACATAACTCTCCGCCGTAAAGCGACAGTCCGACAAATATTATTTGAAGGACCAAGACGAAGCCGCGACACTTCTCTTTCGGCATCCGACCCTTTCCCGAAACCGCTGGCTTTCCGCAAAAAGATAAACGCGAAAATCGGTACTCTTTTCAAGATGCGCCTTTATAATGTTTTTAGTATTCTATCACATTTATCAACGGTTGTCAACAAATTTATACGCTGTTATAAGATTGTTTACCTTATTTTCACAAGTCGTCGGGAAAAGAAAAAAATAAATCGCATCACGTCGCTTTAAAAGAAATTTTGAAATTTTCGGCCGCGTCGTTGAAACACAAAGTATACGCGTAATATTTTCCGTATTTTCATAAAATAAGTCACGAAATATGCCGCAATAGCACATCAATTATATATCGATTGTATCACAAAATATATCCCGAAATATATCATGAAACAGATTAAAGGAACAGCAAAATGGTAAAAACAGTAAATTTTTACAAAATAATTATGTCTTTTTTGTGCAGATTTTTTTGGGGTAAGCACTTGAAATGTATGGAAATATATGGTAAAATTCTAACATCAAAACCAATTATTGGAAATTGAAAATTAAAGTAAATAATCAGCAAGGAGAAAAAAATGAACAATCAGACAAGAGTACTAATAGCGGACGAAAGCAGTGAAATGAGACGCGGAGCCAAGGAGGCTCTGCTTAAAGCCGGATACAGAACCGTGGACGAGGCGTCAAACGGCGAGGACGCGCTCAGCATGATAACGAGGGGAAAATACGACGTGGTGCTCGTCGACGTGTGGCTCTCGCGCCTCGACGGAATAGGGCTTATAAGGCAGGTGCAGACGATGAGCTTCGCGCCGGACATGCCTCCGGCATTCATTGTCGCCTCTCTCGTTGTAAATCAGAATATTTTCATCGAGGCGACAAAGGCGGGAGCGGCGCTCTGCCTGCCGAAGCCGATAGACTATTCGAGCCTTGACGGACACATAAGCTCCATAACCGAGAACAGACTTACATCAAACGACGCCGCGGGCGCCGCCGTCCCCGATATGGAGGCGCAGGTGACAAAAATAATTCATCAGATAGGCGTTCCCGCTCACATAAAGGGCTACCAGTATCTCAGGTCGGCAATTCTGATGACGATACAGGACAACGACATAATAAACTCGGTTACAAAGGTTCTCTATCCGTCCGTTGCGAAGAAGTACTCCACAACGACCTCGCGGGTCGAGAGGGCAATCCGCCACGCAATCGAGGTCGCGTGGGACAGAGGGGACATCGACACGCTCAATTCCTATTTCGGGTACACCGTTCAGAACAGCCGAGGGAAGCCGACGAACAGTGAATTTATCGCGATGATAGCGGACAAT
Source organism: uncultured Clostridia bacterium (assembly GCA_947632135.1). Lineage (GTDB taxonomy): Bacteria > Bacillota > Clostridia > Oscillospirales > CAG-272 > RUG14199. The sequence continues at coordinate 6,798 of CANRNZ010000061.1, read as the reverse complement.
TTGAGACTGAAATATAAAATACGCTGAAAAAACGTCCCGGCGCTTTTTTAAAGTTTGCCAAAACCCAATCATATTTCTTATCATATTCCTTTCCGTCTCAGGGAGCGAATACCGTGTAAAACGGCGTCCGCTCCCGCTTTTATTTATTTTTATTTTTGCCTCGCTCAGAATTCCCCCCAAAAACTATTCCGCGCGCAAACCGAAAAACCGCCCTTACGGCGCATGGTGTGTACATTTTAAGCTTTACGGCATATATTTATATCAGCGCCGCTTATATATAAAAGCTGTAAAAAGCGCCTTCAAAAAAAGTTAGTTATAAAAGCCATGTTAAACATGTTGAATAAGGGGGAAACAAAAGTGAAAATAGATAAAAAGACAATAGATATGCTTTGCAGAATGCCCGACGACAAGCTGTGGGGAACCATAAAAATGATAGCGTCGTCGGCGGGAATCGACCTTTCGTCGAAGAGAATGTCGCCTCGCGATATGCAAAAGCTGAGATACACCCTCGGCACGCTGACAGACGGCGACATTTCAAGAGCGACCGAGATTATAAAGACATATAAAAACGGAAGGTAATTTCAAGTGGCAAGTACTGATAATGAACTGAGCGAGGTTCTTCTCGGCGCGATGGCGGATCCGAGATTTGAACAGATACTGTCAATGCTGAAGGAAAAAAAGGACTCGGGTGAGCTTGACACGTCGAATATAGCGTCTGTCGTGTCGGCGATAAGTCCCGAAATCCAAAAAAGCCTCGGGGACGCCGAGGATACGACGGGAAGAGCTCCCAATGTGAAAAACGGCATTACTCAAAAAGCCGAAAGCGTCCAAAACGCGGAAATGCTCTCGAAAATACCGGAGCTTATGAATCTGATAGGCCCGATTATGGGCTCCGACAAAAAGAAAAGCGCAATGGAAGCAGAAAACGAAACGGAAAAAGGAGCGTCGGGCGGCGCGAATTTGACAAAGAGCCAAAAGACCCGAAGCGAGACCGAAAAACACCGCAGGCTCCTTTCGGCGCTTACGCCGTACCTTGCCGACGAAAAAAAAGAAGCCGTCAAAAACATACTGAAAATAAGCGAGGTCACCGACATATTCGAGGGGCTTCTCGGCGGGGGAAAATAAATACGCCGCAAAGAAGCCGCGCGATAACGTGTAAAGATTATAAAAAGCTGATATAAACATAAATTATCATGTAACATATCAAGGGGCAGGTATTTTAAGTGTATTCAAGAAGCTATGATTCAAGTCAGAACCGCTATAACGGCGAAAACCTTACGTCGGGAGCGGAGGATATGACTCTCCCCGCGCGCTACGGCGGCGTAAGGTTTGCAAAAAAGCGAAGAAACGACGGACGGGACGAGGTGTTCGAGCGTTCCTTTGTTCCCGCCGCAAGGCAGAACACGGCGCATGACGGGCAAATTCAACAAATTCAACAAATCCAACAAATTCAATATGATACCGTAAAAGCAAAGACAAAACCGCAGGAAAACGAGGACTCCCTCGACGCCGACATACGGCGCAGCGCAGAGGAAGAAAACGGTATGGGCGGCGATGATTCACTGTATTTTGAAAATACTCCCGAAGAATATAAAAACGGGCAGACCGAGCGCACGCATGAGACGGCGCATTCCGAGAGCGACTCAAAAAGCCCTCTCGGCGAGCTGTTTTCCCATTTCGGAAAGGACGACGTTCTTATCGTCTCTCTAATTGTCATACTGGCAAGTCAGGGAAAGGAAAGCAACCGCGAGATAATTCTTCTGCTCGCTCTACTTCTCTGCTTCAGATAGGCGTAAAGTCAAGCCGCGCTGTAAATAAGTACAAACTGAAAATGAAAAAACGGGGTCACATCGCGACGCTTACAAAACGCGGCGCAATGAGACCCCGAATTTTTATTATTTGTCAGTTATTTGTCACATATTTATCCCGTCGATTTTCGACTTGCAACAAATATATCACGTCAGTCCTCGAGCGAGACGATTTTTTTAAAATAGAAGGAGCCGTCCTCGCGCTTTATGACAAGCGCTCTGTAAACGGGAGAAACGACGTCCCCGAGAGAGTTTTGAAACGTCAGCCTGTACGTTTTCTCCGTCTCCTCGCAGGAAATAACGCTGACGGTTATCCCGCTCTCGATAGGAACCGTCAACGCGGAATACGCTTCCGCCTTTTCAAGATATGAGAACAGCTTGCCGCTCTCGTGAGTCAGCTTTACGTCTCCGAAATAAGTATACGCGAAATTTTCAAGGTCGACGGCGGGTATCAGCGAAATAATGCGGAATTCGGGATACAGCTCGGCGGCTTCGTTCAAAAGCTCGGGATTCCCCGTGTACTTTGAAAAGGATGTACAGAGCATGTAATTCAAAACGGCGTCGCGGCACTCGCTTACCGCCTTGCCCGCGCTTTCAAATTCATATATACACGGGTCGTTGACAGAGAGCATCTTCACCGCCTCGCAGATTTCAGCGACCTTTTCGTCGTCGGCGCCCGGCGTCGATATAACCGATTCCCCCTCGTAGTCGTATGTGTCAAAGCCGAGAGAGGACAAAATCAAATCTCCGAGCGCGCATGATGTGAGAGACGAAAGGCACAAAACGAAAACAAGCGCGAAAAGAAGAAATTTTTTTGCTGTTTTTATTTTCTTCATTCTTTTCACCCCTTGCCGTCTTTTCTCTCTTTAAAAATCCCTCATAACCTTTCAAAGCCCTTTAAAACACTTTATAACTTTTAAAATCGAAAGTCGCGTCAGGATATTCCGAAAACGCCCTTGAAAAACGTCTTATATGCCTCATAGAGGTCCTCAAAGAGGATTTTGAAATTCGCGCGGTAAATATATGCGAAAACGGAAAACAGTACGAGAAGCGCCAAAACAATCGCCATTGTCGAATACCTGACCTTCATCCTTTCCTGCGGGCGGGTGATAAGCCCCGTCTTTGCAAGGAATGGAGTTACCGCGTTGAAGAGGATTATCATAAGTATGACCTCGATTGGAAGAAAGAGCAGGTTCTTCGCAATTCGCGGCAGCAGATATGTATATACTCCCTTATCGTAGACCGCCATCATCGCAAGAGATGTCAGCGTCACGTTTCCGATAATGTTCACAAGGAATTTCGAGAGAAATATCCTCCACACCGTTATCTTTGTTCTGTAAAGACAGATTGAAAAGAGAAACGCGCAGAACATCTCGATAAGAGTGAACACGGGAAGAAACGCCCCCTGCGGCGCGATAAGATAGCCGAGGATATCGCACACTGCGCCGCCGATAAGGGAGAGGACAGGCCCGCAAATCGCGCCCGACACGGAATTTACAAGAAAGCCTATGTAAATACTGAGATTCTCTCCGAGAGGGATTCTGACGCTTTTCAGCGCTACCCTCATTGCGATAAGCACGGCGCACACCGCAAGAGTTCTTACGTTTTTAACCTCGAGCGCCGCCGCCTTCCAGTATTCAAGGGAAAACGGGGCAGCAAACTGTTTTTCCGACATACCGTTGTATGCGGTCTTTGACAGAGTTTTTTTCATAAAAATAACCTCCCATCATACCCGAATTATCATCTATGGGAGGTATTGGAGAAGGTTATTTACCGAAAACCTCTGTACACAAATGACAGCGGGATGCGATTTGCAAGCCGCAACCTATCGGTTTTCGTCCATACGGCAACTCCCCGTCCGCACGGCACACAGGCAAAGCCACGCAAGCAAATCTACTCTGTAATCTTTACAAAAACAAGTATACTCCCCCAAAAAGAAAAATGCAAGATGTTTTTGCATCTTGCATTTTTAATTTAAAATTTGTTCCTTTTTTTGTAATTTTCAGATATTTTTTCGGCAAAAAGCACAATTTTTATAAATATTTATAAGGATTTATCAATTTTTATAAAAATTTTATCCGAATACACTATCCCATTACGACCTCTACCTTGTGTCGCTTTCCGCATCCCTCGGAAACGAGAAGCCCTCCGCGGCACGCCGCGCCGTCGACAGTGACGCTCTTTACGCCCTTTTCAACTCCCGCGCTGTTGTCGACATGGATTTCAAACACATCGCCCCTGAATTTTCTCGTCACCGTGAAGCTCCTCATCGACTTCGGGACGCACGGCTCAACCCTCAGCCCGTCGTAGTCGGGAGCGACTCCGAGAATATATCTCGACACGTTGTAGAAGGTCCACGCGGCGGTTCCCGTGAGCCATGAATTTTTCGCCTCGCCGTGATTTACCGCGTCCTTCCCCGCTATCATCTGGGAGTAAACATACGGCTCCGTCCTGTGAATATCGCTTATGTCCTCGATATAGGCGGGGCACGTTTTTTTGTACACCTCAAAGGCGCGCTCTCCGCGTCCTATCACAGTCTCCGCAATGGATATCCAGGGATTGTTGTGGCAGAAGATTCCCGCGTTTTCCTTGTATCCCGGAGGATATGAGGATATCTCGCCGAGCTCGACATGATATCTCGTGTAAGGCGGCTGATTCAGTACTATGCCGTATTTTGTGTCAAGCCTTTCCTTTACGGAGTCAAGAGCCTTCTTTGCAAGACCCTCCTTTACTCCGATTCCCGCCATGACGCAAAAGCCCTGCGGCTCAATAAAGATTTGACCCTCGTCGCACTCGCGGCTTCCGACCTTGCCGCCGAGCGCGTCGTAAGCTCTCAAAAACCACTCGCCGTCCCAGCCGTACTCCAAAACCGCGCGGTACATCTCGGACGCCGCGCGCTCGGCGCGCTTTGCCTCGTCGGGACGGCCGCACCTGCGGCACAGCTCTATATAGTCGGGCGCGACCGCGACGAACATTCCCGCGATAAACACCGACTCCGCGACCTTACCCGTCTCTCTGTTCGACGCCGTCTGAAACGACTCGCCGGGTGTCTCGGAAAAGCAGTTGAGATTCAGGCAGTCGTTCCAGTCCGCGTGACCTATCAGCGGCAGCCCGTGGGGGCCGAGATTATTTGTCACGTGGTCAAACGAGCGCTTCAGATGCTCTATCATCGGGGCCTTTTTCCCCTCGTCGTTGTCAAACGGGACCATCTCGTCAAGAATCGACATGTCCCCAGTCTCCTTAACGTATGCCGCGACGCCGAAAATAAGCCACAAGGGGTCGTCGTTGAAGCCGCTGCCTATGTCGGAGTTGCCCTTCTTTGTGAGCGGCTGATACTGGTGATAGGCGCTGCCGTCCTCAAGCTGGGTGGAGGCTATGTCAAAGATTCTCTCCCTCGCTCTTTCGGGAATGAGGTGAACGAATCCGAGAAGATCCTGTGTGGAGTCGCGAAAGCCCATACCGCGCCCGATTCCCGATTCGAAATACGAGGCGCTTCGCGACATGTTGAACGTCACCATGCACTGGTACTGGTTCCATATATTCACCATGCGGTCGAGCTTTTCGTCATCGCTCTTTACGCTGTAGGTTGAAAGAAGGTTCTTCCAGTATTCCTTGAGGCGGCAAAGCTCGGCGTCAAAGCTTTCATCGTCGGAAAATTTTGAAATGAGCGCTCTCGCCGGTTTTTTGTTTATTACACCGGGGGACTCCCACTTGTCGTCGGGAGCGTTTTCGACGTAGCCGAGAGTGAAAATATAAGACGCCATCTCGCCCGGCGAAAGGCTGACTCTCAGGTGATGCGAGCCTATCGGCGCCCAGCCGCTCGCAAGGGAATTGCGGCTTTTGTTTTCGAAAACCGCGTCAGGTCTGTCAAAGCCGTTGTAGAGACCGATAAACGTCTCGCGGTCGGTGTCGAATCCGCATATTTCGGAGTTCACCGAAAAGACTGCGTAGTGGTTCCTGCGTTCTCTGTATTCGGTTTTATGGTATATCTCGGACCCCGTCACCTCGACCTCGCCCGTCGAGAAGTTTCTCTGGAAATTTGTCTGGTCGTCCCAAGCGTTCCAAAGACAAAATTCGACAAATGAGTAAAGGTCGACTGTTTTTGTGTCGGACGAAACGTTCGAAAGTCTGACACGGTGAACCTCGCAGTCGGCACCGAGAGGAACAAATGAGGTCTGAGAGGCGCGAAGCCCGCCGCGCTCACCCGTTATAACCGTGTAGCCGAGCCCGTGGCGGCACTCGTAAAAATCAAGCTTTGCCTTAACGGGCATGCAACCCGCATTCCATACGTCGCCGCCGTCGTTTATGTAAAAATAGCGCCCGCCCGCGTCGCAAGGGACGCCGTTGTACCTGTATCTTGTAAGGCGCAGCATACGCGCGTCGCGGTAAAAAGCGTAACCTCCCGAGGTGTTCGAAATAAGCGAAAAGAAGTTTTCGTTTCCGAGATAGTTTATCCACGGGTAGGGCGTGTCGGGTCTCGTTATCACGTACTCCCTTGCGGCGTCGTCAAAATAACCGTACTTCATAAATGATTTTGCAGCCTTTCTTTTTTATAAGGTAAGGAGAGTCGTGAAATCACCGAAAAGAACCGCGTGAGGCGGTGCGGTTCGGCTCTTCTCACCTTAAATCCTAATAAGTCTTATCGGTCGCGCGGACCGTTTGCTTATAAATATTATAAATGAATATCTCGGTTAAATCAAGACGGTTTTACCATTTTTGTTAATTTGATAATTTGAGTTGACAGAATCAAGTTATCGTGCAAAGCAAAAAAGGAGCCTCGGCTCCTTTTTGAATCAACAGTCATTTATATTTATGATTTATGCGTTTGTCTTTTATTATAATTTTATGCGGACGCCGATAATCACTCGCCGAGCACTCTGCGCATCATCTCGACGTATGCGTCCTTCTCACCGCCCATGTCGCGGCGGAAACGGTCCTTATCGAGCTTTTCGTTTGTCTTGCTGTCCCAGAAACGGCACGTGTCGGGGGA
>CANRNZ010000060.1 GCA_947632135.1 uncultured Clostridia bacterium | reverse complement strand
AATCAGATTCTCTATCGGGCCCATTTTCTTTATCTGCCTGAACTGTTCGAGATAGTCGCCGAGGGTAAAGGAATTCTCGCGTATCTTTTTTTCAAGCTCGGCTGCTTTTTTCTCGTCGTATGCCGTCTCTGCTTTTTCGATAAGAGACAGCACGTCGCCCATGCCGAGTATCCTTGACGCCATTCTGTCGGGGTAGAACGGCTCTATCATGTCGAGCATTTCCCCCGTACCGACAAATTTTATCGGCTTTCCCGTTACATATTTAACGGACAGCGCGGCGCCGCCTCTCGTGTCGCCGTCCATTTTGGTAAGAATGACTCCGCTTATGTCAAGCAGGTCGTTGAATGAGCTCGCGACATTGACAGCGTCCTGACCGAGCATTGAATCGACAACGAGAAGTATTTCTCCCGGCTCGACCTCTTCTTTGATTTTGGAAAGCTCCTCCATGAGGACCTCGTCGACATGAAGGCGTCCCGCGGTGTCGAGAAACACCATGTCGTATCCCTTGGCGCGCGCGTACTTTACCGCCTCTTTTGCAATCTTTACGGGCGATTCCGTACCCATTTCAAAGACAGGTACGCCGACTTTTTCGCCGACCACTTTAAGCTGGTCTATTGCCGCGGGTCTGTAGATATCGCAGGCGGCAAGGAGAGGATTTTTTCCCTGCTTTTTATACATCGCCGCAAGCTTTCCGCAGTGAGTGGTTTTTCCCGAGCCCTGAAGGCCGCACATCATAACGACAGTCGGGGGCTTTGAGGATATCTCAAGCTTTGCCTGAGTACTTCCCATAAGAGAAATAAGCTCTTCGTTCACTATTTTGACAATCTGCTGAGCGGGGACAAGGCTTTCAAGCACCTCGCTGCCGACGGCGCGCTCGGAGACCTTGTTTACAAACTCGCGCACGACCTTAAAGCTCACGTCCGCCTCAAGGAGTGCAAGCTTTATTTCCCTCATGCCCTCCTTGACGTCTTTTTCGGTGAGCTTTCCCTTGTTTTTAAACTTTTTAAAGGCGTTTGTAAGTTTTTCCGATAAGCTCTCAAGCATCGCTCTGCCTCCGTTATATATCAAGCGTATTCAGCCGTTCAATCACGGCCTTCAGCGCCGACACGCATTCGTCGTCGCATATTTTGCCCGCAACCTTTTCCAGCGTCTCACTGATGGACGATATTTCAAATTTCAGCTTTTCAAAACGTGATGCAATACCGAGCTTTTCCTCGAGGGATAAAAGCTCTTTTTCGCTTTTTTTCAGTGAGTCTCGGACGCCCTGTCTTGTTATGCCGCATTCTTCGGAAATCTCGGAAAGAGAGAGGTCGTCGTTGTAGTACATGTCGAGCATCTCTCTTTTTCTGTCGGGAAGAAGGTCGCCGTAAAAATCGAGAAGAAGAGATATTTTTGTGTCTTTTTGAAACATGAAGCCCTCACAGAACAGGTGTAAAGCAAAATGCTTTACAAGTATATCATGTAAATACGGTATTGTCAATAAAAAGCAAAGAATTAAATTGTTAACAAATTGTAAATTAGCAGGAAAACATTTGAAATTTTTATAACGCTGATGTAAAATAAAATTGCCCCTTTATATAATTTAAATAATAAACAACAGAAAGGAAATTTTATTATGACACTTCTTGTATTGGCCGCAGGAATGGGCTCCCGTTACGGTGGACTCAAGCAAATCGACCCTATAACCGAGAGCGGCGAGTTTATTATTGATTTTTCGGTTTTCGACGCGCTGAGAGCCGGATTTGACAGAGTCGTATTTATAATCAAGAAAGAAAATTACGACGATTTCAGAAGCACCATCGGAAAGAGAATAGAAGGAAAAATAAAGGTTGATTACGCGTTTCAGGCGCTCGACATGCTTGTCGACGCCGAAAAGATTCCCGCCGAGAGAGTCAAGCCCTGGGGTACGACTCACGCCGTTCTCTGCGCCGAGGACGTCGTCGGGGACGACAGCTTTGTCGTTATAAACGCCGATGATTTCTACGGAGCCGACGCCTACAGAAAGGCAGCCGAATTTCTGAGGGATTCGAGAACAGCCGAGGGTCGCCACTACTGCATGATAGGCTACAGACTCGGCAACACTCTCACCGACCACGGCAGTGTTGCAAGAGGAGTCTGCAATATGGACGACAGCGGAATGCTCGAAACAATAGTCGAGAGAACGAAGATATTCAAAGAGCCCGACGGTGCAAGCTTCGAGGACGAAAACGGCAAAAAGGTCATGCTGCCCGGAAACACTCTCGTGTCCATGAACATGTGGGGCTTTACCTCCTCGATCTTTGACGGACTCAGAAAAGAATTTGCAAGATTTATCGACGACGCTGAGAGAGAGCCTCTCAAATCCGAGTGCTATCTTCCGAATGTCGTCGGTATTCTCAGAAATGCGGGAGAGTGCGACGTAAAGGTCATCGAAACCTCCTCAAGGTGGTACGGGGTTACATATCACGACGATAAGCCGGGTGTCGTAAAGAGCATCAACGCGCTTATCGACGCAGGAGAATATCCTCGCGGGCTTTGGAAATAACTTTGGAAATAATTCGAAATAATTCGAAATAATTCGAATTGAATTATCGGGAAATATTTCCGGGAAAGCTTCCGAAGCTTCCGAAAAAAGACAAAAATCATTAAAGAACTCTTTTAGCCGCGCTGTCAAATCCGACTCACGTCGGATTTGACAGTATTTTACGGTACTTACCGTACCGATAATGCTCATATCGGAATTTCATATAAAAATTTTACTTCGGAGTTTATTTTTAAATCAGGTATATAACTAAAATATTTATACGGAAAGGGAAGTGCTTTATGTCAATTCTTTTAACAGGCGGATGCGGCTTTATCGGCTCGCACACCGTCGTTGAACTTATAAACGCCGGAGAGGACGTCGTCGTTCTCGATAACCTCTCAAACAGCAAGGAATGCGTTCTTGACAGAATAGAAAAAATTACGGGAAAGAGACCGAAATTTTATAAGGCGGACCTGCTCGATATCAACGAAAGCGAAAAAGCGTTTGCCGAAAACGATATAGAATCGGTTATACATTTCGCGGGACTTAAAGCGGTCGGCGAATCGGTCGAAAAGCCCATAATGTATTACCATAACAATATAACCGGCACGCTTAATTTGTGCCGTCTTATGACCAAATACAACGCGAAAAGAATAGTTTTCAGCTCCTCCGCAACAGTCTACGGCGCTCCGAAATCGGTACCGATAAAAGAGGATTTTCCGCTTTCCACGACGAATCCTTACGGAGAGACAAAGCTCATGATAGAGCGCATACTGAAGGACGTCACCGTCGCCGACAGCGATTACAGCGTCGCAATTCTCCGTTACTTCAACCCGATTGGCGCGCACCCGAGCGGACTTATCGGAGAGGACCCGAGGGGAATACCGAATAATCTTCTTCCTTATATCTCAAAGGTTGCGGCAGGAAAGCTCGAGTGCCTTTCCGTTTTCGGCGACGACTACAACACCCCCGACGGCACCGGAGTGCGCGACTATATTCACGTTGTCGACCTTGCAAAGGCTCATCTTGCCGCTCTTACATATGCGAGAAAAACAAACGGCATAGATTATTTCAATATCGGCACAGGGGTCGGATACTCCGTGCTTGAGGTTGTGAGAGCATATGAAAAGGCGTCGGGCAGGAAGGTCAAATACAAAATAGTCGGACGGCGCGCGGGAGATATCGACGCGTGCTACGCAAACCCCGATAAAGCGGCCGAAATGCTCGGATGGAAAGCGGAAAAGGGAATAGCCGAAATGTGCGCCGACGCCGTGAGATGGCAGGAAAACAATCCCGACGGATATCCCGATTGACAATGCCCGAGAGTCACAAGGCGGTCACCGAAAGTTACCGAAAGTTACTTAATGTTACTTAATGTTACTGAAAGTTACTGAAAAGAGGAAAATGTTATGATAGTAAAAGATTCGTTCGGAAAGCTTCCCGACGGGAGAGAGACATTTTTATATACACTGTCAAACGAAAGCGGAACATCGGCAGCCGTAAGCGATTTCGGCGGAACTGTCGTAAAGCTCCTTGTAAAGGACAAAAACGGCAGAGCGGTCGACGTTGTATGCGGGTTTGACAGCTTGGACGGTTATCTGAATGCAGGGGGCTATCAGGGAGCGATAATCGGCAGGGTGTGCAACAGAATCCACAACTGCAAATACACCCTGAACGGCGTCGAATACAAGCTTTTTGCAAACGACGGCAACAATTCGGCGCACGGCGGGGAAATCGGCTTCAACAAACGCCTTTGGGATGTTATAAAAGCGGAGGACTCCGAGGAGCCCACTCTCGTTTTGCGCTATGTCAGCCCCGATATGGAGGAAAATTTCCCCGGAACCCTTACGACATGTGTCACATACACACTGACAAGGAACGGCGCGTTATCCATACGCTACGAGGCGGAGACTGACAGGGATACGATTGTTAATCTTACAAATCATTCCTATTTCAATCTGTCCGGCTGCGGAGAGGGAACTGTCAAGGAGCAGATAATGTGGATAGATTCCGACAAGATAAACGAGCAGGACTATGAGCTTATTCCGACGGGAAAATTTATAAACGTCAAGGGTACGGCGTATGATTTCAACACGCCGAAGGCGATAGGACGCGACTTTGACTCCGAAAAATCAATGGAGATACAGAACGGCGGGTACGACAACAATTATATTATAAATAACTACAACGGAGAAATCAAGCTCTGCGCGACCCTGACCCATCCCGATAACGGCATAAAAATGAGCGTTTCAACAAACCAGCCCTGCGTTCAAATCTACACGTCGAACATGATAAACGAGAACGACATACCGTTTAAGGGCGGGAAAAGGCAGCTTAAAAACTGCGCCGTATGCTTTGAAACTCAAAAAATGCCCGATTCGATAAATCACCCGAACTTTACAAACACGGTGCTGAAGCCCGGCGAAAAATACGATTTTACGACCGTATATTCCTTCGAGACAGTCTCGTGAGTATATATTCCGATATCTGATGCATTGTAAAATATTGTAAAACACAAAACAAAAAACCTCCGCGCCCAAAGTTTTTTTCGCTTTGACTTCGCGGGGGTTTATGTTTTTTATATTTTTAAAACTCGAAAATAAATCAAAGAAAGAAAATTGAAAATTAAAGAACGTAAAAGAAGATTGCAAAAAATTGGAGCACGCTACCGAGAACGACAAATATGTGAAAAACAGAGTGCATCCAGCGTATTTTTTTCCCGAGCGAGTACAAAACCGAGCCGACAGTATAAGCTATGCCTCCCGCAAGGAGAAACATAAAGCCCGCATACGACACCGTCTCGATTGCGGTTTTTGTAAACAGGATTATGACCCACCCCATGATTATATAGCATATAAGAGAAAAGGTCTTATACATTTTAAGGTCGATTGCGGTGAGCGCGGCGGCAAGAGCGGTAAGTCCCCATTCTATACCGAAAATCGACCAGGCGAGGGCAGTGTGCTCGGGCCTCAGTGCGCAGAGTGTCACGGGAGTATAGGTTCCCGCTATCAGAAAATAAATAGAGCAGTGGTCCAATATCTGCATTACCTTTTTTCCCGTGTTCCGACGGAGCCCGTGGTATATGCTTGACATCGTATAAGTCACCGTCATGCAGGCGCCGTATATCGCGGAAGATACAACGCCCCAGGCGCTGTGGTGAATTGCTGCGCGAATAACGCACAGTACAAGGATTGCCACGCCGAAAGCGCCGCCGACGATGTGGGTTGTCATACTCATTATTTCCTCGCCCTTAGTGTAAAAGGGAAGTATGCGCTCTTTCAGCTTTGTTCGTTTTGACATAGGTTTTCCGCCTTTGGTTTTAAAAAAGTACAATCAAGTCGATGACGGCGCCGGAATCGACGCCGTCATCTTTATGTTTATATTTTTATGCCGATAATTACTGTTAATTACCAAATATTAAAAATATTCTTATTCAAAATTTTTGGCTATGACGCCCTCGACCCATTTAACAATGTTGGTTCTTTCCTCAAGAGTTATCTTCTTTGATAAGAAACCGCCGCCGTCAATGGTATAAATATCGTCGATAACGTTCGTTCCCGCTTCGGTGAGAATATCCTTCACGGTTTTGACGCCGCTTGAATCCTTGTCGCCGTCAACAATAAGCGCAACGTTAAGTGCGCGCTGCTTGTTGAGCTCGCCGCAGAATCTTCTGAGCTTGTCGTCGGGCTTATCCTTCATTGTCATGCAGATAATAACGAGTTTTTCCTTATCGCACGGAAAGGCAGGCGGGACGTCGTCAACCTGACATTTGAAAGCCTCTGAAATAGCTGTTGCAAAGGTAACTACCTTTTTCTTTGTTGTCGAGTATATAACTCTCATTTTTACAGACTGCATTGTATGCCTCCGAATCTATAATTTAGCAATTATATTTTAGCATAAAAATGAGTCCATTTCAAGGATAATTCAAGAAAATTCGGGAAAAACCGAAAAAATATAATAATAAGAATAAATCAAATATTTTTTGCAATTTTTACAGATAAAGATATTTATATATGCTTATCTACCATTAAAAACTATTTTGAAAAAGCTTTTGAAATCGACGGCATTATAAGCGGAGTGATTATCACGTTTATAAGAAATTCAATAATAAAATTGACTCCGACAAGGGTGATAAAAACATATGTTATGAGATTCGTTCCGCCCGCCCATGAGTTGAGTGTGTCTTTAAAAAAGAGCAAAAGACCGATGATAAAAAGTCCCGTGTTCACAATGGGAGTAACGGCGGACGCCGCAAAGGCTGAAAGACGCCCCTTCTTTTCGCCGCCGCACAGTTTGTATGTAAGGGAGGAAAGAAGCCCCGCAAAAAGACCCTTTCCGATACATACGACCGCTGTCGTAAAAGGATTTATCTCGCACAGAATAAGTCCCGTGCTGTCAAGGCCCGTAATACTGCATACAAAGACGACGACTCCGAAAACAGCGCCGAGAAAGGCTCCCGCTCCCGCGCCGAGGAGCATTCCGCCGATTGCTATCGGCAAAAGAACAAGGGAGATGGGCAGTCTGTTTGCCTGCAGGACAAATTGGCAGAAAAGCTGCAGGATAATGACGAGAGCCGCGAGAAACGCGAGCAGAACAAGCTTTCTTGTTCTTTGACTTGTGTTTGTTTGTGTTTTCATAAAAACCTCCGGGGCTTGGACCCTATGCTGTTTCCCGCGCAAAACACATCGCGGTGAAACGCATGCAAAATATTTATAATCAGACCGTAGTCGGATTACCGTTTCGGTTTTTAAAGCGAGATTTATATAATAACCATACAAATTCCCATATATTTACAATTGTAATATAAATATGATTTTGTCTAATTCAATTTGCAGTTTTTGGCATAAAGCACGGCAGAGCCGATGAGAGTCAAATTTTTTACTGTGGTGAACTTATTTCTGCAATGAGGAATTATAATATCGGAAAGACCGCCCGTTGCAATAAGCGAAAGGGACTCGCCGTTTTTGCACAGCCCGTCGCGCAGATTCCTTATAAAGCCGTCTATCATGTAGATATTTCCGTTTATAACCCCCGAGGTTATGCTGTCGGCGGTGTTTTTGCCGACAATGTCCCTCGGACGCTTAAATGACACCTTGCCGAGCAGCTCGGCGGATTCCGACAGAGCGTCAAAGGACAGCTTTGCGCCCGGTATGATTACGGAGCCCGTAACCTCGCGCGCAGAATTGACAACGCATAACGTCGTCGCTGTACCGAGGTCGCATATTACAATCGGCGGGGCGGCAAAGCAAAGAGCCGCGGCTGTGTTAGATACCATGTCGGCTCCGAGCTCGGCGGGAGAATCGGTGCATATTTTAAAGCCCGTATGAGTACCCGCGCCGATAATAAAAGGCGCAAATGACGTTATCGAATACAGCGCGTCGGTTATAAGGTGAGTTACCGAAGGGACAACCGAGGAAATTACCGAGCGCTCAAGGCACGATTCAAATCCCTTTGATTTAAGCAGACCGCGTATTATAAATTCATACTCATCAGAGGTACGGTTCACGTCGGACGCGACGGAAAAACTGCATACCGGCGTCATAACGTCACCAATGTCGAATACGCCGAACTTAATGCTTGAGTTTCCGATATCGGCTGCAAGAAGCATTTTATATCACCTCAAAACAGCGAAAACAGAGGGAGCATATCCCAATATGCCCTAATATAGTCTAAAAACCTATGCTGAATTATACAAAATTTGTATTTTGTCTAATTCGGCATCACAGGCTCTCCCCTGCTTCCGCAGGAGCTTTGGCGGGTTTTTGTTGTTGCTTCCCGCCTCTCTCGTTGGTCGTTTGTCAGTACGCCCCCCCACCCAACGCCGCGCGACGCCTGCCTTCGGCGTCGAATGCACCGCGCGGCTCCCAAATGAGGGGAAAACAAAAGCGGGCCCCCGAAGGAGCCCGCTATTGCTGCTGTCCGAATGACACCACCCACAGCGCGAAGGTGGAGCCATCATGGAACCAATACCGGAAAACGGTATAACGGTCAGACAGCAAAGAATATAGTGTCAACTATATCCGTCGCCACCAGTATTATAACACAGCGCTGCAAGGATTGTCAATACCTGAAAACGAAAAAATTTGCTCCTTTATGTTATTTTTTTCGTACATGATACCACAAAACGGGCAAAAAGTCAAGAGGTAAAATTTTGAACAAGTTTTGAACAAGCGGCGAATAAAGACAAAATAAATGCACTTTAACGACAATTTAACTGTATTTTTACGGGTCATCATGTTTTTTTTGCGTTATTCGAGAGAAAATATACTGCATAACAAGTTCCAAATCACGCCACCGAATCGGCTCATCGGGAGCGTGGGAAGCGACAGTATCCGAATAAGCATATAGAGCGGTCACGGCGTCGCTGCTGTGCTGTAGCGCCTCTCTGACCGCCGCCAAACCCTCTTTATGGAGCTTATCGACAGCAAAGCACTTTCTAAGGCTGTGCGGGCTTATCCCCGCCAAATCGAGCCCACAGCGCCCCGCAGCGCGTTTTATGCGCTGCCATGCGCATTGCCGCGTAATATGCCCGCTCTTTGAATTGGACGGAAAGAGGAAAGCGCTGCGCTTTTTTTTGCCCGCGGTCAGAGCGGCGGCGAGCTCCGAGGAAATCGCCGCCTCGCCGCTCTTCCCTGTCTTGTGCGCGGTGTAGCTCAGAACGTGCGCGCCATCGCGCACGGAAATATCGGAAACACGAACGGAAAGAACATCGTCAATTCTCAGCCCCGTTTCCAGAGCGAGGCGGAACGGGAGCCATTCATAAGCGTCCATGGAGTTCCGCAGCCTTTGCAAATCGTCGGAATTTATGAATTTTGAACGCATTATTTTACTTTCCTAAACTGTAAAATTTTTTAAAAATCCGAACAAATGTTCGCATTTTGAACGCCGAAAAAACGGCGTCAAATAAAACTGAATTCCGAATAATTGCCCCAGTCGAAGTCATACGAGGCGCGGAAAACGGAATCATCGGAGGACATTCCATGTGCCGCGAGAAGCTCATCGGCGGTATTCCCCAGCTCAATAATAGGGCGGGCAAGGGAACCGCCGGAGAGATAAAAACGCCCACCGACCTTCGCGCCGAAATTCTTTCGCATGTATTTCATGATATACTTGGAAACTTTAACGCGAGACTTCTCGCCCGTAGTCATCAGACACGTAGAAAAGCCCCATTTCCAGTCGGAAACATTATAAACAGGCTTTCCGTATCTCTTGTGCCCACTGTCCACGATGTCAAACGCGATGTTAGACAAAAGGTGAAAATGAATTCCCTGTTTGTTCTTGTGGAGCTCGGGAACACAGATATACCGAAGCCCTCGCCTTTCGACACGGTTTGACAGCCACGTTTTCAGCTTGTGATACACTTCCGCATAAGACGAACGGTCAACGAATTCGGGGCTGAACGTAAGAGTAGTAAATGCCTCGAAATCATTGCAAATGCAAATATCAAAACAAGCGCGCTGCGCGCGGCGAGCAGAGCGAGCGATGTTATCTGCGACGTCCGACTCTTTGTGCTCCGTGTCGGGGTCTGTCACTCGGACAGTCTCGGAACCGTCAAAGGGTTCCCACCCGTCCTCGCGGAATATCGGCCGGGAAGAAACGGAAACACTGTAAAGAACAATATTACCGTCGGCGTCGATAAAGCTTTTTGACCGCGCATTTTTGCAAACTATATTCTCAGAAGAAACGCCAATCATGATGACATAATGTCCCATTTATCAAGTAATGGGACAACAGCGTTTTTGGAGTTCCTGCGTACCGACGATTTGGAGAGTACGCCCGCCCCGCCGCCTCGTCGCGCGCGCGTCGCCAACGCCGCCGCACAGACGCGCCGAGACAGGCTCCCACCCGGATTAGATGAGCGCCCCGGGGGAGTGAAGAGAAGTTACAACCGAAAAGAGAGCCCCCCCGCCCCCGAAGGGGGAGCGGCTCGGGGATATAGCGAGACGCTCGAGGGAATCAAAGTACTCTCCCGCGCTTTGGCTCCCGCGTTTCGCCCCGTCGCGCCCTCGGAAACCTCGGGCGCGTCGGGTGCGAAAGGCTCCGCCAAAGCTCCTGCGGACGCAGGGGAGAGGAAATCTAATGTCATGCCGAATTACGCGCGCGATGGCACAAGCTTTTTCTCGCCCTCTCCGCCGCGCTCGGGCGCGCGTTCGTCGAGGTTTGGCCTGCTCGAAAAAGCAGCGCCTGCCGCACGCTGGACAAAATAGAATCATTTTGCCTAATTCGCCGCCGATGAATCCGCGAATTAAGGCAAAATGAAGCATTTTGTCTAATTCAGTGTATGACTCGAAGTATTTCCCTGCTTTCGTATTTGTTTATTTACTGTAACAGTATACCACATTTTTATCCTCAATGCAATCATACGGTAATATTTTTATAGAGGATTTAAGGTTTAAGATTTATTGTTTTGAGCGTATTCACAGCTATCACTCAAGCCCGCCGAGCTTATAATATGCACCGATATATCAAAGACAAATATAATGGATATGGGAGGTGCATCATGGATAGTCTTGTCCTGATGGCGCTGATTGCAACGCTGGGCACGTGGTTTGTAACCGCTCTCGGCGCGGCAACGGTCGCCTTTTTTAAATCCCCCAACGTAAAAGCTCTTAATCTTATGCTCGGATTTGCTTCGGGCGTTATGATAGCGGCGAGCTTCTGGTCTCTTTTACAGCCTGCAATAGAGCGCGCTGAGGCCTCGTCAAGTCTTCCCGCATATTTTGTTGCAACGACAGGATTTCTCTTCGGCGCACTCTTTATGTGGGGTTCGGATAAGGCGGTATGCTTTGCGAGAAGCCGCGCAAACAATACGCAAGGAAAACAAAGCGAAAGACTCAATCGTATAATAATGCTCGTTCTCTCCATTACTCTTCACAATATACCGGAGGGACTTGCGGTCGGTGTGGCGTTCGGCGCTCTGAAGAACGGCGGTTACACAACGGAAAATCTTATGGGAGCAGTTACCATTGCGCTCGGAATAGGTCTTCAGAATTTCCCCGAAGGAGCTGCCGTCTCTGTTCCGCTCCGTCGTGAGGGCTGTTCGCGAAAAAAGAGCTTCTTCATAGGTCAGGCGTCGGGAATGGTTGAGCCGATTGCGGGAGTTGTCGGCGCTTTGCTCGTTGTGTATGTCGAAGCGATTTTGCCTTATGCCCTTTCGTTTGCTGCGGGAGCGATGATACTTGTGGCAGTCCACGAGCTTATCCCCGAGTGCCAGCAAAACAAAAAGGCGCAGCCTTATTTTGCAACGATGGGAATAGTTATCGGCTTTGCCGTTATGATGCTTTTGGATGTTATGCTTGGGTGATAAAAATATATATTTACAATAAATTACAATAAAATAGAATATTTTATACAGACTGAAGACAAAGCGGCTTTGTGTTTAAACACACAGAGCCGCTTTGTTGTAATTTGTAAGAAGAATTTCGAAA
>CANRNZ010000059.1 GCA_947632135.1 uncultured Clostridia bacterium | reverse complement strand
TTTTCTTTGACGCAATCGGCGCAAAGAAAAGCTTCAAAAGAAACGCCAAAAACGGGGGCTCTGCCCCTCGACCCCGCCACCTTTTGAAAAAGGTGGATCAAAACTTCCCGAACAAGTTCGTGCGAACTTTGAAAAAGGCGCGCGAAAACTTCCCGAACAAGTTCGTGCGAACTTAAAAAAATTACAAAGGCAGAATTATCTATGGAGCTGCGTGTTGAAAACGTCTGTAAAAAATACGGTAAAAAAATAATTCTCGACTCCGTCTCCTTTAATGCCTCCGGCGGCGAGCGCATAGGTATAATCGGCGCAAACGGCGCGGGAAAATCAACTCTCCTTAATATCCTCGCCGGCGTAACGGAGCATAATGCCGGCCGCTTCCTTATCGACGGCGTCGACCTTTGGAAAAAAGAGGGCAGACGCCTTCGCGGAAAGGTGGGCATCGTGCCGCAGGGCACCCCGCTCGTCGAAGAGCTGTCCGCAAAGGATAATCTCCTCCTTTGGTACTCAAGAGAGCAGATGGAAAGAGAGCTTAACTCGGGCGTCCTCTCGCTCCTCGGAATAGATAAGTTTTTAAAAGTGCCCGTAAAAAAAATGTCGGGCGGAATGAAAAAAAGACTGTCGATAGGCTGCTCCGTCGCATCCCACCCGTCGGTGCTGCTGCTCGACGAGCCGACGGCATCCCTCGACATCGTGTGCAGGGAAGAGGTCTGCGATTACATTCGGCGCTTTACAAATGCCGGCGGCATCGCCGTAATTTCCACTCACGAGGTCTCCGAAATACAATTCTGCACAAGGCTGTATATGCTGAAAAACGCGTCTCTTTCGCCGTATGAAAAGGAAACCGACGCGTCTCGTCTCGCTTTCGAGCTCACGTCATGAAATCATGAAAAATATTACAGGTTTTTTCGGATTTTCTAAATTTTTTAAATATTTGAAAATCCAATTTTTAAAAATGATGCGCTTTTATCCAAAGCCCCTCGCCTTCGCTCTTCTTCTGGGGCTTTGTTTCGGCGTCGTCGGGGCTTTCGCCGTCAGCGCGGACTCGGACAGGGAAAGCCTTAAAAAAATAAAAGTCGGCGTCGTCGGCGACATGACCGATACTTACCTTGAGCTCGGTCTTGTCGCCTTGCGCGATTTTGACTCCTCGCGCTTTTCCGTCGACCTTTTGACTCTCGAAAAGGAAGAGGCAGACGGTATGCTCCGCTCGGGAGAGATAAGCTGTTACCTGCTTCTTCCCGACGGCTTTGCCGAGTCGGCCTCCCGCGGGGAATACGAGCCGCTGACAGTCGTCACCGACAGCGCGTCGCCCGGCTTTGCCGCGTCCGTCGTAAAAGAAGTGGCCACAGTCGCCGAGGACCTCGTTCTTGAGTCCCAAAACGGAGTTTTCGGCGCTCAGAAATACATAACCGACAAAGAGGACAGATACGCCGCCTACGCGGCAATACAGGACCTTGCCGCAAATTATGCCGCAAAAATAATCTCCCGCGACTCCGTCTTTGAGACAGAGGTCGACAGCCCCACGGGGAGCGTCGGTTTTTCCGCGTACCTCATATGCGGGCTCGGAGTTTTTCTCTTGCTCCTTTGGGGAGTTGTTTTCGCGCCTGTTCTCGCTTGCGGCGATATGTCCCTTGAAAAGCTCCTTTCGGCGCGCGGGACGGGGAGCCTCGCTCAGAGCGTCGGGCGGCTCGTCTCCTATTTTTTCACTATGTGGCTGACCGTGCTTATAGCCTGCCTTGGCGCCGCCGCGGCGCTTCGCCTCGGCGCAGAGCTTCCCTCCTCTCAGCTGTATACCGTTTCGGATTTCGTTCTTTTCTCTCTGCGCCTTGTCCCTGCGTGCCTTGCCGTTTGCTCGCTTCAGCTCTTTTTGTACGAGTGCTCCGACAGCCTCGCTGACGGGATAATACTCCAGTTTGTGACGGCGCTCCTTCTCGGATATGTGTCGGGCTGTTTTTATCCGCCGACCTTTTTCCCCGAGGCGGTTCAAAGCGCGGCAAGATATCTGCCCTCGGGCGCGGCGCTTGACAGCGCGCTCTCCTGCTTTTCGGGCGCTGCCGCAAAGTCCCTCGGCGCGCCGCTTCTTTTATCGTATACTGCTCTATTCACACTCGCCTCCGCCGCCGTTCGGCGCGCCAAAATAAAGGGGGCGAGAAGGTGAGAGTTATAAGAATAATAAAACGCGCCTTTACATGGTACTTCATGCTCAAGAAAAGGCTTCTCAAAAAGCCCGCGTTCGCCCTTCTTCTCGTTCTGATTCCGCTTGCCGTTTTTGCGGTGAGCGCCGCCGCTCGCGGCGACAGCGGAGTCGTCAGAATCGCCCTCGCGGCGGAGGATATAAGCGAGACGGCGTCGCGCGAGATAATAGAGTCTCTCACAAGCGAGAAAAGCGTCGTATTGTTTGAGACCTTCCAAACGCCAAAGGACGCCGTGCGCTCCGTCGAGAGCGGAAAAAACGACGCGGCGTGGGTGCTCGCGTCGGATATCGAGAAAAAAGCCGCGTCGGCGGCAGGCGGAGAGGACGTAAAGCTCGCGAAAATATATCAGCGCGAGCGGGAGAACGTGTTTCTCAAAATGTCCGCAGAAAAGCTCTACGGAAAGCTCTTTAAATATATCGCATACCCGATGTACGAAAATTTTCTGACAGAGTATTTTGACGGAAACGTCGACGGTGCGGAGCTCTTTGAATATAATAAAAACGCGTCGTACGAGGGCAAAATCGTCGAATTTGAAGCTCTCGGCGCGCCGCTCGGGGCGGGAGAAGAAGAAAAAGAAAACGACGGCGGCATTCTCACCTCGCCCATACGCGGGCTTGTCACGGTAATGATTGCCGTTTGCATAATGGCGTCCGAAATGTTCGTCCAAAAAGACAGAGAAAGCGGCGCGTTTTCGAGAATACCGCAGAGAAAAAGAGTCCTCGTTTCCGCAGCGTCCGACGCCGCGGCATCGTCTCTCGCGTGCGGCGCGGGGTATCTGTCCCTTATTTTCACGGGGGACATAGCGGTCACGTCGCTTAAGGGTATGCTGTGGGAGGCGGCTGTAATGCTCATGTACGGCGCTGCAACTGTCGCAATGTGCGTTTTTCTCGGCCTTGTCCTTCGCTCACCCGCGTCGCTCGGCGCGGCGATTCCCGTCCTTTCGGCGGCAATGCTCGTCGCGAGCCCCATTTTTTTGAATTTTGCCTCGCTCGGCGCGGTAAGATATCTCTTTTTGCCGTTTTACTATTTGAACGCGGTGTATCACGGCGAGTACCTTGTCGGAATGGCGGTATACGCGGCTGCGGCGGCGCTCGCCGCGGCGCTGATTTCGAGGGCTTCAAGTAAAAGGGCGTGAGGTTCGCGCACTGTTCGCATAATTTTCGCACAAACTTGTTCGGGAAGTTTTCGCCCGCCTTTTTCAAAAGGCGGCAGGGTTCGGGGCGGTGCCCCGACTTTACGCGTTCTTTTTGCAAAGCTTTTTCTTGCGCTTTTGAGTCAAGAAAAAGCGTCTGTCGCATCGCGCCAAGTAAAGGGGCTGGGCACCGACTTCAAGAGCCTCCCCTGAAAGGGGAGGTGTCGGCTTTGCCGACGGAGGGGTTTTAAAAATTTTAAAGATAAAATTTTCGGGGGCTGTTCAGCCCCCGAGTTTTTATGAAACTAACTTCACCGACGCTTTTCTTTGACGCAATCGGCCGGGAGAAAAGCTTCAAAAGAAACGCCAATCTTCGGGGCGCCGCCCCGAACCCCGCCACCTTTTGAAAAAGGTGGACCAAAACTTTTGTAGTGGGTCTGCGCCTCGTGATGTCGCTCTCCTTTGACCCTGCTATTCCTTTATTTCCTCATACTTCAAGCTGTGCTCGTCGGCAAGCTCGTAGGTGTGCTTTTCTACCTTCCCGTTCGAGTCGTACCTGTACTCCGAATAACTGTATTTTATGCCATCCTTGTAGTGCTCCTCAAGCACTATCCTTCCCGAACCGTCGTACTCAAACATGTCCCTTGCGATAACAGTCCCGTCAGGCTCCGTCTGAATAATCTCCGTCCCGTTGCCGTCCTCGTCGTACTTGTAGTCCGTGTAGCGCGTGAGCTGACCGTCAGTGTACCTCTCCGTTCTCTCGACAAGCCCGTCTGCACCGTATATGTAGTCCTCATAGTATTTTAGAAGTCCCGAGGACCTGTAGACGTTCTTTCTGAGCACTGTCGCGTAGGATTCTCCGCCGTACTCATACGCGTTGTATCCCGAGTACCTGTCGCCGCTGTCAAAGAGAGGCTCGTACGTTATCTGCACCTTCTTTGCCTCGGAGCTGTTCCCATTCTCCTCGTTCTTATCATTGTCGTCTCTTAAAACGAACACGCTCTTGCTCTTGAGGTTCCCCTCGGAGTCGTACATTCTGACAACGGAAAGCTCGCCGTTCTCATCGTATTCGCAGTAGTCGGCTCCGATATATTCGCCGTTGTCTCCCCTTCTGACGTTTACGATAATCTTCCCGTCTCTGTCGTAAACATTAGAAAAAGTCGTGACGTTGAAGTACGCGGAGGAATTTGTTCTTTTAAGTTCCGAGGAGGAGAGCTTTGTAATTCTGAGACTGCTTTGGGCGCTCCCCGCGTTATTCGTCGCGCCCGATTCCGCGCCGACGTACTCGTTCTTTTCCTCTTCCTCGCTGTACCACGCGAGCGTCTTTCTGTTATATACGAGCACGCAAAGAAGCACCGCGAGAAGGAGCGCGGCGGAGCATACAGTCAAGACAAAGTTTTTTCCGAGAGTTATCTTAAATTCCACGTGGTGAGCGCGGTTATTTTTCAGTTTTGCCAATTTTATTTCCCCGTTTCAAAATGTTCGATTAAATCAAATTAAATCAAATTAAATCATTAAATCAAATAAACCGATTCAATCAAGTCAAATTGTCTTTTTTTAATATTTTTCCGTTTTATTTTGTCGTTATTTTGCACGCATATAATTATATCTTATTATCACCCTTATGTCAAGGTCGTAAAAGCTATTGTTTTTTCTATATTTTTTCCGATTTTCCCGATTTCCCCGATTTTTTTGATTTTCCCGTGATTTTTTATTTTTCCGCCCCTTTTCGTTTTTTCGAATATTTCGAATTTTTTCGAATATTTTCATATATTTATTAAGACAGTCTTAAAAAATATTAAGACAATCTTAAAGCGCGCGGCGGTTGATTTTTAAAATCTTGTATGGTAAAATTAAACTGCATTTGGGCGGCGCCGCCTTTTTTGCCAAACAAAATTTTGTTCAGCTTCAATATTAACTGTATTAACCGTTAAATACTAAATCATGAAAAATTCATCGCGGCAAGGTCAAAACACGTAAGAAAGATAAAAACCGAGTAATTAGTAATTAGAAATCAGAAAAAGAAGAGAAAAAAGAAAGGAAAAGCCATGCTGGAAATAAAGAGCCTCACCAAAACATACAAGCCGAAAAAGGGAGTTCCCGTGAAGGCGCTCGACGGCGTCACGCTGAACTTCCCCGACAGAGGAATGGTTTTCCTGCTCGGAAAATCGGGCAGCGGCAAATCAACTCTCCTTAACCTTCTCGGCGGACTTGACCGCTATGACGGGGGCGAAATCATAATAAAAGGAGTCTCCTCAAAGGATTTCAGCCAAAGCCATTTCGACTCGTACAGAAACACCTACGTCGGATTTATATTTCAGGAATACAATATTCTCGAGGAGTTCTCGGTCGGCGCCAATATCGCTCTCGCAATCGAGCTCCAAGGGCAAAAGGCGACGGACAAAAGAATAAACGAAATCCTTCACGAGGTCGACCTCGACGGCTACGCCCAGAGAAAGCCGAGCGAGCTGTCGGGCGGACAAAAGCAGAGAGTCGCAATAGCGAGAGCGCTTATAAAAAATCCGCAGATAATAATGGCGGACGAACCGACGGGCGCCCTCGACTCCGCGACGGGCCGCCAGGTGCTCGACACTCTGAAAAAGCTCTCGCGCGAAAAGCTCGTCATCGTCGTCTCTCACGACAGGGACTTTGCCGAAAGGTACGCCGACAGAATAATCGAGCTTGCCGACGGAAAGGTCATATCGGACATAGAGTTCTTTGACGAGGACGGCGGCGCGGAGCAAAACGGACTGCGCTTTGAGGGGGAGGTCGTCAGCGTTCCCGCGGGATACCGCCTGACGGAGGAGGACCGCGCCGCGATAAACGAATACATAGACTCCCTGAAAAGCGGCGTCAGAATAGATATGTCGCGCCAAAACGAAAAAAGAGCCTCGCGCGCCGTTGACAACAGCAAGGTACGACGCGACAGAACTGATTCCTTTAAGCTTATAAAGTCAAAGCTTCCGATGAAAAACGCGTTTAAAATCGGCGCGAGCAGCCTGAAACACAAAAAAATAAGGCTTGTAATCACAATCCTTCTCTCCTGCATCGCCTTCGGCCTTTTCGGCCTTTCCGATATGTTCGGCGCATACGACCACATAAGAACCTGCACAAACTCGATAATCGACACCGGAATCACTTACGCGTCGCTCGAAAAAGAGGTGCGTCACTACTTCTCGGAGGACAGCGACGACAGCTATTTTTCGGGCGTCGGGACGAAAATGTCTGACGACGAAATAAAAAATATAGAAGAAAAAACGGGAGTACCGTTCAGAGGAGTCTATAATCCTTACGAAAACAGTTATTCCCTGACGTTTGACGACAACGTCCCGTCGGACGCGGAGTTCACCGAGACCGATTACGACGTATACGCTCACAATTTCAGCGGCTTTATCGACATTGACTCCGAGTTTTTGTCCGAAACCGGCTGCGAAATTATCGCGGGAGAGCTTCCCGACGGCCAAAAAAACGAGCTCGCAATCTCAAAATACGTCGCCGAGACCTTCGTCAAAGGCGGATATGTCGCAAAAGGAGATGACGAGAGACAAAAAATATCCGCCCCCGAGGAAATGCTCGGGAAAACTCTTTTTGTCTGCGGCAGAGAGTACACCGTAACTGCCGTAATCGACACAAAGCTCGACCTCGACAGATACCTGCCTCTTACCGAAAGCAAAACTGACCCGTCCCCCGAGGATTATCTTGTCGATATACTTCTTTCCCGCGAGCTTTACTACGTGCAGGAATACAGCCTCGCACAGGCAATAATGGTCGGCGAGGGCCACACCGCCTCTCTCATTCCCGAATTTCCGAGCATAACGTCCCTTGACTTCTCCTATGCCGACTTCGAGCTCGATTTGTCTGACGGCTCGACCGTCGGCATCTACGCGGGCAGCGCCGCGGGGCTCGACGGCATTCCCGATGGATACATAACGTGGGTCGGCACGGAGAAAAAGGAGCTTGCCGACGACGAGATAATCGTCGGCAGCGATATACTTGACGATATGCTGCGTTACTCCGACGGCGCGTACGACGACCTTCTCGGCGCGTCGGACGGCGAAGACGACGGCTCTCAGATATACTCTCTCACCCGCGAGGAAAGATATAAAAAAATAATAGAAAACGCCGGCGCTCTGAGCGGCTATATCGGAAGTTACTTCTCCAACGACCCTAATGAATATTCCGATTTTAAAATAGTCGGATATATCGACAGCGACAAATACAATATGTACCACAACGTCGTTATGAGCGATAAAAACCTCGCGAAGGTCGGATGGGAAGGCGACGGAATTTATTACCACGCGGTAGGCCCCATGCCCGAGGACAGACGGGAGATTTCCGAGCTTGTATCCTTCGCATACGACGAGAGCGGAGACGTCAAATATCCTCTTATGAACTCCGTAACGTACGAGCTTGACACCGTAAACAGCGCGCTGAAAGCAATGTCCGTCTGGTTCTTGTACATAGGAATCGGCTTTGCGCTTTTCGCGGCGGCAATGCTCGCGAACTTCATAAGCACGAGCATCAGCTACAAAAAGCAGGAGATAGGAATACTCAGAGCCATAGGCTCAAGGAGCAACGACGTATTCAGAATATTCTTCTCCGAGAGCTTCATAATCGCGCTTATAAACTTTGTTCTCTCGTCTGTCGGAGTCGCTTTGGCGGCGCTTATAATAAACCGCTACCTTCGTATGGAGGTCGGAGTTTATATCACAATCGTGTCGTTCGGCATAAGACAGGCGCTCCTGCTCCTTCTGGTAAGTCTCGTCACGGCGGCGCTCGCAAGCTTTATCCCCGTCAAGCGTATAGCCTCCAAACGCCCGATAGACGCGATAAGAAACAGATAAAATATTCAAAAATCAAAAATAAACAGAAGCCTTCAGACGGGCTTCTGTTTATTTTTATTTGTATTTGTATGCGGACTTTGCGGATTATTGCCGCAACGCTCCGACTTATTCAAGCTCGAAGGCGCCGGTGTACAGGCTGTAGTACTGACCCTTTTGAGCGATAAGCTCCTCATGGCTTCCGCGCTCTATGATTCTTCCGTGTTCGAGAACCATTATAACGTCGGAATTTTTTACTGTGGAGAGCCTGTGAGCGATGACGAACACCGTTCTCCCGTGCATGAGTCTGTCCATACCGCGCTGAACTATCGCCTCCGTCCTCGTGTCGATTGAGGAGGTCGCCTCGTCAAGAATCATAACGGGCGGGTCCGCGACGGCGGCGCGCGCTATGGATATGAGCTGCCTCTGCCCCTGGGAGAGATTTGCCCCGTTGCTTGTCAGCATCGTATCGTAGCCGTCGGGAAGTCTTGTGATAAAGTCATGCGCGTTTGCAAGCTTCGCGGCGTTTACGCACTCCTCGTCGGTCGCGTCGAGCTTGCCGTATCTTATGTTGTCCATCACGGTGCCCGTAAACAAATTTGTGTCCTGAAGCACTATTCCGAGCGAGCGGCGCAAATCGGACTTCTTTATTTTGTTTATATTTATCCCGTCGTACCTTATTTTACCGTCCGCGATATCGTAAAAGCGGTTTATAAGATTCGTGATAGTCGTTTTACCCGCTCCGGTCGCGCCGACAAACGCCACCTTCTGACCGGGCTTTGCGTAAACCGAGACGTTGTGCAGAACGGGCTTTCCCTCTTCATAGGCAAAGTCGACGTCATTAAGGCAAACGTCCCCTTTCAGCGGCGTGTAGGTCACTGTGCCGTCGGCGCTGTGCGGGTGCTTCCACGCCCACATTCCCGTGTGGCGAGCCGCTTCCCGAATCTCGCCGTTTTCCGATATCTCGGCGTCAACAAGCGTCACATATCCGTCGTCGGATTCGGGCGCCTCGTCCATCAGATCGAAAACTCTCTTTGCGCCCGCCGCCGCCATTACGACGGCGTTTATCTGCTGTGACATCTGGTTTATGTTTCCCGTAAACTGCTTTGTCATGTTGAGAAACGCGACTATAATGCTCACGCTGAACGCGTTTCCCGATATGCTGACGTTGGGAAGACCCGAAATAATAAATATTCCGCCGAGAATCGCAAGCAGTACGTACAGCACGTTTCCTATGTTCTGTATTATCGGCCCGAGCACGTTTGCGTAGGCGTGCGCGCGTCTGCCGTTGTCGTAAAGCTCGCTGTTCAGCTTTTCGAAGTCCTCCTCGCAGGCGCTCTCATGGCAGAATACCTTAACGACCTTCTGACCGTTCATTGTCTCCTGCGCAAAGCCCTCCTGCCTTGCGATGGAGTTCTGCATTCTGACAAAGTATTTTGCAGAGCCGCCTCCGACCTTTCCCGACACGAGCATCATAAAGAGCACGCCGAAAACCACTATCGCCGTCAGCCACACGCTGTAGTACAGCATTATAAAGAAAACGCTGACTACTATGACCGAGGCGCGTATAAGGGTCGGCAGACCCTGTGAGACGAGCTGGCGCAGGGTGTCTATATCGTTTGTGTAGTGACTCATAATGTCGCCGTGGCGGCGCGTGTCAAAATATCTTATCGGCAGATTCTGCATTCCGTTGAACATCGTACGTCTCATTTTGCAGAGAAAGCCCTGAGTGATATACGCCATGAGCTGAGTCTCTACCGTTATCGTAGTAATCGAGAGCACGTAAAGACCGATAAGCAGCAGCACCTTCGGCACAATTACCGCCGCAGCCTCCTCCCAGCCGCCTTGCCATTTTTCAATGACGGAGGTCACATCCTGAAGGAAGATTGCGGGAACAGCCGCCGCTATCGCCGAAAAAATAATACAGAATACGGTGAGCGGCATCAGCACGGGGAAATAGCCGAAAAGCTGTTTTAAAAGACGGGTGAGGACCCTGAAATCGAACCTCGGGCGTCCGCTTCTTGAATATACCGTCTGATTTGCTTTAGTATTTTTAGTCATCGCTGTCGCCCCCCTTCGTCTGCTCCTCATATACCTCGCGGTAAATATCGCTGTCGCAAAGCAGAGTCTCGTGAGTACCCGCCGCGGCAATTTTTCCGCCGTCCATAACGATTATCATGTCCGCGTCCTGAACGGAGGATATTCTCTGAGCGATAATTATTTTGGTCGTCTCGGGCAGATATTTTTTAAATCCCGCTCGAATCAGCGCGTCGGTCTTTGTGTCGACGGCGCTTGTGGAGTCGTCAAGAATAAGAATCTTCGGCTTCTTCAAAAGAGCTCGCGCAATACACAGACGCTGCTTTTGACCGCCCGATACGTTAGTTCCTCCCTGCTCTATAAAGGTTTCGCTCCCGTCGGGGAAGGAATTTACAAAATCATACGCCTGAGACAGACGCAGCGCCTCGTCGATTTCCTCGTCGGTCGCGTTCTCGTTTCCCCAGCGCAGATTGTCCTTTATCGTGCCCGAGAAAAGCAAATTTTTCTGAAGCACCATCGAGACGGCGCCGCGAAGCGCGTCGGTGTCGTACTCTCTGACGTCCCGTCCGCCGACCTTCACCGAGCCCTCGGTGACGTCGTACAGCCTCGGTATAAGCTGAACGAGAGAGCTTTTTCCCGAGCCGGTTCCTCCTATAACGCCGACTGTCATACCCGATTTTATGTGCAGCTCGATATCGGACAGCGCGTTCTTCTTTGCCTTTGCGAAATACTTGAAGTTCACGCCGCAAAAATCGACGGAGCCGTCGGCGACCTCATACAGAGGATTTTCGGGGTCTGAAAGCTCGGGCGTTTCGCACAGAACCTCGTCGATACGCTTTGCGGACTCGGCCGACATCGTCAGCATAACGTAAATTGAGGAGAGCATCATAAGCGACATAAGTATTTGAACGCCGTATGTGAGCATCGCGGAGATTTGTCCCACGTCGACGTTTCCCGAGCCGCTTATTGCCATTTTGGAGCCGACGAGCAGGACAAAAGCCATATTGAAATACATGCAGATTTGCATGAGCGGGGTGTTGAGAGCGACGATTCTTTCTGCTTTGGTAAAGTCGGCTCTAATGCTCTCCGCCTCTTTTCCGAATTTTTCTTTTTCGTATTCTTCCCTTGAAAAGCCCTTTACAACGCGCATTGCCTGCACGTTTTCCTCGATTGATTCGTTGAGCCTGTCGTACTTTTTAAACACGGCGCGGAATGCGGGCAGAGCCTTTCTTCCTATCATAATCAGCCCGAAGGTAAGAACGGGAATGATTACAACGAAAGCCGAGGCGAGCGCGCCGCCCATAACGTACGCCATAACGATGGAGAACACGAGCATAAGCGGGCTTCTCACGGCGGTTCTTATTATCATCATATATGAGAGCTGTACGTTTGAGACGTCGGTCGTCAGTCTGGTGACGAGGGACGAGGTTGAAAATCTGTCGATATTAACGAAAGAGAACGACTGGATTTTATGAAAAATATCGTGGCGCAGGTTCTTTGCAAAGCCCGCGGACGCCTTGGCGCAGGTAAGACCCGCAAGTCCGCCGCAGGCGAGAGAGATTACTGCCATAGCGACGAGGAGCAGACCTGTTTTTACAATAGACTCCAAATCGGCGCCGTTTTTGATACGGTTCACGAGGTCAGCCGTTATAAAGGGAATCAGCGCCTCGATTACGGCCTCGCCCGTAATAAAGGCGAGTGTAAGGAGCGAGGAGCTTTTATACTCCCTTACGCATGAAGCAAGTCTTTTCAGCATATTTATTCCTTTCTTTATTTTGAGAAAATATATGTAAATGGTTTTGTGTACGTTTTAAAGTTCGCAAAGACTCATCTCAAAAGTTTTCGCCCGCCTTTTTCAAAGTTCGCACGAACTTTTTCGGAAAGTTTTCGCACTATGTTCGCACTCACCCATCGGGAAGTTTTCGCCCGCCTTTTTCAAAAGGCGGCGGGGTCGAGGGGCAGAGCCCTCGTCGCGCTCCGCAGAGCGCGAAA
>CANRNZ010000058.1 GCA_947632135.1 uncultured Clostridia bacterium | reverse complement strand
TTTGTGTGGTAACTTCAATTATACCACGTCTGCTATGACTTTTTCTATATGTCCTATTTCATTTTACAATTAACCTATATCGAAAAGTTTTATATTTTTTGAATTATTTTAGCGAAATAAAAAGCGGCGGTACGGTTTTTCCGTTTTGCCGCCGCTGCGCCGCTTTTTTTATTTACCCCGATATTACAGAATTATGCAGATAAGTCCCTGACTGCCCTCGTTTATTATGCGCGACAGCGTATCGCCGATTTTCGCTCTTGCGTCGGAGGGCATATTCGTCAGCTTTCCGTGAAGTCCGTCGCTGACAAGCTCATAGAGGGATTTTCCGAACATATTGGAGTTCCAGAGCCCCGAGGGGTCGTTTTCAAACTCGGATATGAGATATTTAACGAGATCCTCGGACTGCTTTTCGGTTCCGACTATCGGATTTATGTCCGTCTCGATTCTCGTCTTTATGAGGTGTATCGAGGTCGCGCCTGCGTGGAGCCTCACTCCGTACGCTCCCTGCTGTCTTACGATTTCGGGCTCCTCAAGCTCCATATCGTCGACTGTCGGCATAACAATTCCGTACCCGCACCTTTCCACCTCGTCGATTGCGTCTCTGAACTTTTCAAACTCGTCCTTCATCTCGGACATTTCCTTGAGCTTTGTGAGGAGCTCTCCTTTATTTGTTATCGTAAAGGAGGTCAAATCCTCGATTATGCTGTAAAAAAGACTTTCGTCAAGAGTGATTTTTACAAAGGCTCTTCCCTCTCCGAGGTCGACGTCGTATGTATTTGCGCTTATTTTTACGTTGCCGTCTCCGTTTGACTCGCTGTTTACGTAGGCGGCGTCGGAAAGCTTTGAGGTCTTTTCTGCCATTTTTCTTACGTTGTCAATGAGAGACTCGCGCAGCCAGTGCTCCTCGGGAAGGCTCATTGTCCAGTCGGGGAGCGAGATGCAAAGCTCGCTTATCGGAAACTCAAACGTCAGCATGCTGAGTATCTGCTCTATATCCGAGCGGTCAAGCTCAAGGCAGTTTACAAGAGCAACGGGAGCCGAGTACTTTTCCTCAAGGGAAAGAGCGAGGGACTCCGACGCCTCGCTGTCGGGATTTGCTGAGTTCATGACGATGACGAACGGCTTTCCGAGCTCGCTCAGCTCCGCGGCTATTCTCTCCTCGGCGGGGATAAAGCTGTCGCGCGGAATATCTCCGAACGAGCCGTCTGTCGTCACGAGCACGGCGACGGTGGAATGCTCGGTTATTACCTTTCTCGTTCCGCGCTCCGCGGCTTCCTCAAACGGCAGCGGCTCGGTATCCCACGGAGTTGAGACCATTCTGACGTTGCCGTCCTCCTCTCCGCCCTCGGCGCCGTTTACCATATATCCGACGCAGTCTACCATTTTGACGTTCATGTGGGCTTTTCCGATATCTATTGTGACGGAGTTCTCGGGAATGAATTTCGGCTCCGTCGTCATTACCGTTTTCCCGCCGGCGCTCTGCGGCAGCTCGTCGTTTGCTCTGCGCCGTTCGTTCTCGTCGTTTATGTTCGGTATCACGACGGCGTCCATGAATTTTTTTATAAATGTCGATTTCCCGCATCTGACGGGCCCTACGACACCTATATAAATATCTCCGTTCGTTCTTTTCGCTATATCCTCATATATACCTGTGTTCTTCATAAAAAAACCTCCGCACAGTCTTTTTGTTTAAAGAATATGCGGAGAAAATATTTGTTATGACACTAATATCCTTTCAGCTTGTACTTCTTTCGGCGAGAAGCTCGTGATATTTGAGGTAAAAGCTCTCAAAATATCCGCCGTCGAGCGCTTCTCTTATTTTTGACATCAGCTCGTTGTAGAAATACAGATTGTGCATCACCGCAAGGCGCATTCCGAGAGCTTCCTTAGCCTTTATAAGGTGACGGATATAAGCTCTCGAATAATTTCGGCACGCAGGACAGCCGCAGCCCTCGTCTATCGGGCGCGCGTCATTTAAGTATTTTTCGTTCATTATGTTCATCTTGCCGTGCCACGTAAAGACGTTCCCGTGCCGCGCGTTTCGCGACGGCATAACGCAGTCGAAAAAGTCAATGCCGCGGTGCACCGCCTCAAGGATATTCTGCGGAGTCCCGACTCCCATGAGATACCTCGGCTTGTCGGCGGGCATGTAAGGCTCCACGGTCTCGATTATCCCGTACATTTCCTCGGCGCTCTCGCCGACCGCAAGCCCGCCTATCGCGTAGCCGTCAAGCTCCATCTCGGCAATTCTTTTCATGTGCTCGATTCTGAGGTCCTCATAAGTGCTTCCCTGATTTATTCCGAAAAGCATCTGCTTTTTATTTACGGTGTCGGGGAGCGCGTTCAGTCTTTCAAGCTCCTTTTTGCACCTTTCGAGCCATCTTGCGGTTCTGAGGCACGACTCCTTTGTGTATTTGTACTCGGCGGGATTTTCTATGCACTCGTCAAATGCCATCGCTATCGTTGAGCCGAGGTGAGACTGTATTCTCATGCTCTCCTCGGGGCCCATAAATATGCGCCGTCCGTCGATGTGGGACGCGAAGTAGACCCCCTCTTCCTTAATTCGCCTGAGCTGCGCGAGGGAGAAAACCTGAAAGCCGCCGCTGTCTGTAAGTATCGGCTTCTTCCAGTCGCAGAATTTATGAAGCCCTCCCATTTCGTATATCAGCGAGTCGCCCGGGCGAAGGTGAAGATGGTAGGTATTTGACAGCATTATCTGACAGTTTACCTCTTCAAGGTCGCGCGAGGAAAGTCCGCCCTTTATTGCGCCGCACGTCGCGACGTTCATAAATACCGGAGTTTCCACCGTTCCGTGCGGGGTTTCAAACCGTCCGCGTCTCGCAAATCCTTCTTTTTTAAGCAGTGTGAACATCTGTTTTTCCTTAACTTTATTATTTATTTTTTCTTTTTCGCATTTTTCGCATTACGGCGCTTTGCTTTTCTCGCCGTCCTCACCGTCGAGCGTCTCCTCGGCAAGGGGGGAATTGTTCATTGCGCGCCTCATGCTCTCGTCGCTCACGTGGGTGTATATCTGAGTTGTATTAAGCTGTTCGTGACCGAGGATATCCTTCAGGACCCTTATATCGACCTCGCCGCTCTGGTACATGAGCGTCGCCGCTGTGTGGCGCAGCTTATGGGTCGACATCGCCTTATACTCAAATCCCGCACGCGCAAGATACGTTTTTACGACCCACTGAACCGTTTTCGGGGAAATCCTCTTTCCGAGCCTGCTGACAAACAGCGCCTTTGTATCGACCTCTCTTACGGGTAAGTACGGTATGTTTTCTTTTTTCGCCTTCTCTGCCTTTTCCTTTTCCTTCTTCGCTTTTTCAAGCTCTCTGTCCCGTATCGCGAGTCTCTCGGGCATATAATCGAGTATCGCGCGGCGGCAGGCGTCGTTGAGATATATAAGTCGCTCTTTATTTCCCTTTCCGACTATCCTCATTTCGGTAATGTCGGAGTCAACGCTTGTGAGATTTATGGAGCACAGCTCGGAAAGTCTTATGCCGCAGTTTAGAAAAAGAGTGAGTATGCAGTAG
Source organism: uncultured Clostridia bacterium (assembly GCA_947632135.1). GTDB lineage: Bacteria > Bacillota > Clostridia > Oscillospirales > CAG-272 > RUG14199. Next base: position 8,670 of record CANRNZ010000058.1, on the reverse strand, counting down.
TTTCGTATTCTGTTCGGGTCGTCGGCGTCCTCTTTTACGGATTTTAAAAGAGTGATGCTCTCGTCAAGTGTCAAGAACTTCGGCATGCTCTTTTTTATTCTCGGCGTCTCGATTTCCACCGCAGGGTTATATTCAAGCTTATGTACCTTGTTTACGAGATATTTGTAAAACGATTTTATCGACGACAGCTTTCTTCCTCTTGTTCGAGCGCTGTTTTCCCTGCCGTCCATAAGATAGCCGAGGAATTCCGTTATCTCGCTCATTGTAACCTTTCCGAAATACTCGACGGTAAGGCTCGATATATCGGCGTTTTGCAGTGCGCTGTCGCTAAGCTCAAGCCCCGCGTCGACGCAGACAAGATATCTCGCGAAGGTTCGAAGGTCCGTCATATATTCCTCGACCGTTTTTGCCGAGCAGCCCTGTATTGCCCTTTTGTAATTTGCAAATTCCCTCATGCAGTCGGGAAAGCTGTCGTAATTCAGCTCGTAAGGCATACCTGTCCTCCTCTCTCGGCGGCGCCGCCGACTCTTATGTCATCTTAGTTTATCATAGCCTTGCCGACACGTCAAGTGAGAGTTTTTAATTAAAATTATAAAACGGTTTATGAAAACGTAAAACAAAAAAGCATAATGTATTGACAAAAATCAAAAAAATGGTATACTGTTCTCGGCAGTTCGTAACCATCCTGCCGTGAAAACACTGTTTTCTAAATCAAAACTAAGGGAGAATATGACGTATAGGGTGAGCTCTGCTTTGCTCATACTGCGTCAAAGTCGGCTTTTCGGCGCCCCTTGGGCGCCTTTTTTGTTTTAAATTTTTAATATTTTAAATATTTAAATATTATGGAAAGATACGCAAAAATTACGGAAAAGAGAAAACGCGAGATCGTACTTCTTCGCGGAAGAGGATGCGCCTACAAGAAATGCGCTTTTTGCGATTATCACCTTGACATGTGCCGCGACGATGCGGAGAATTTCAATCTCAACCGCTCTGTTTTGTCAAACGTCGACGGCAAATACGGTGAGCTTGAGGTGATAAACAGCGGCTCGGTATTCGAGCTTGACAGCGAAACTCTCGCGCTTATAAGAAAAATATGCCGCGAGAAACACATTTCGACAGTTCACTTTGAAGCCCACTACATGTACGGAGATAAAATTCAAGAGCTGAGGGAGTTTTTTTGCGGAGCTCAAATTAAAATGAAGCTCGGGCTCGAGACCTTCGACTATGCTCTGAGAGAGGGCGTTCTGAAAAAAGGCATTGACGAAATAGAGCCCGATATCATCGCAAAGAACTTTGACGAGGCGAATTTCCTTTTCGGAATAAAAGGACAAACAAGGGACACGATGCTGTATGACATTGAGAGCGGTCTGTCTTATTTTGAGAGAATATGCGTGAACATAATGTGCAAAAACAGCACGGGGATTTTGCCCGACAGCAGTGTCATTTCCGAGTTTATAAATTTCGTTTATCCGATATACCGCGAAAACGAAAGAGTTGATATACTGATAAACAATAATGATTTTGGGGTAGGTGATATAACAAAATGAACGAGCTGCTTCTTATCGGTTCCCTTATATTTATTTTCTCGGCCGCCGTCGCCGCATACGCGATTTTCGGAAAAGCGGGGCTGTACTGCGTGTCCGCCGTCGCGACTGTTCTTGCCAACATCGAGGTTCTGATACTGATTGACGCCTTCGGAATGGAGCAGACGCTCGGAAACGTGCTTTTCGCGGTCACGTTTCTGATTACCGATATCCTGTCGGAGTGCGAGGGCAAAAAAGAGGCAAACAAGGCTGTGTGGATAGGGCTTTTTACGTCTGTTTTCTTTCTTGTTCTGAGTCAGAGCTGGCTTTTGTATGTCCCGAGCGCGGGAGACAGCGTGTCGGGCTCAATCAGCGCCGTTTTTTCAAACACTCCGAGAATGATACTATCCTCCCTTACCGTATATGCGGTAAGCCAGCTCTTTGACGTGTGGCTCTACCACAAATGGTGGGCTTTTACCGAAAAGAAATTCGGCGACAAGCGACGTTTTCTGTGGCTGAGAAACAACGGCTCGACCCTTGTCAGTCAGATAGTGAACACTCTGCTTTTCACGTTTCTCGCGTTTTACGGCACATACGATTTCAAAACTCTGTTATCCATTTTCTTCTCAAGCTACGTCATATTTATTTTCACGTCCCTGCTTGACACCCCCGCTCTCTATATCGCAAGAAGAATAAGCGACAGAAAAAAGGGTAAGATTCAAAGCGTCAAGTCATAAGGTGAGAAAACTCGACATGAGAGAAGTCAGGACCGTCGGTCAAGCCGACGGTCCTGTTTTTGATTTTACACTCTATATGAGCTTTATGACCTCGGAGAAAACCTCGCCGATTTTGTCCCTGAAAATAAGGGAGGCGTATGAGTCATAGGGAGTTTCCTGCATATTTATAAGTACGATGCTCTGTCCTCTGAAATACTCTATAAATCCCGCGGCGGGGTACACCGCAAGGGACGTGCCTCCTATTATGAGAAGCTCGCACGAGGATATCGCGCCGACAGCGCCGCGAACCGTGGCGTCGGGCAGCCCCTCTCCGTACAGCACGACCTCGGGACGGACAATGCCGCCGCATAAGGCGCAGTGCGGCACTTTTCCTTTAAGGCGCACCACATCACAGCGCGAAAACGGCGCGCCGCATTTATTGCAGTAGTATCGCTCTGTCGTTCCGTGGAGCTCATAGACCTTTTTGCTTCCCGCCGACTGATGGAGCCCGTCGATATTCTGAGTTATGACGGCGTCGAGCATTCCGCGCTCCTCGAGCATAGCGAGAACCTTATGCGCCATATTCGGCAGCGGGGCGCTTTGCAGGAAAAATTTGTAGTAAAAGTCGTAAAAGATATCGGGGTGCTCGCAAAGAAAATCGTGACTCAGTATCACCTCGGGGGACACGCCGTATTCCTTTACAGTTTTATAAAGGCCGTCCTCGCTCCTGTAGTCCTTGACTCCGCTTTCTGTCGAAACGCCCGCTCCTCCGAAAAATACAGTGCTGCCGCTGCGTTTAATAAGAGAGGCAAGCTCTTTTATTTTTTCTGTTTTTTCAACGTCCACGTCACTCACCCAACGTATTTTTTATTTTGACGGAATATCAAAGAAGAGTACAGAGAAGCTCCTTTAAATTTTTAAGGTCGTCCTCTGTGAGGGTAATCCCCTTCCCCATTCTCTCATGTGACTCGTCCCATGTGCGAAGGTCGTAAACCGGTTCTCTGCCGTTCCAGCTTATTAAATTCAGCTCTTTTATCCAGCCGTTATTGGGCTTTGAAACGACGCCGAGACTTTTGACTATTTCATACTTAAATTCAGCCATTGTTTTATCTCCTGTTTGATTATTAAATTGAATATTGAATTTATTATAAATTTTCGATAATTGAAAAAACCGTTGTCTGCGCTCAGAATACGAAAAATTCGGGAAGCCCGAGACGGTATGTATGATTTACCTCTCCCTCGATAAGGGGAAGAATGTACTCAAGGCACTCTCTCGTGACGCCGTTCCCCGCCTCGTTTATAAACTCGCGCGGCACTGTGCGAACGGCGTTCGCAATCGTCGATATGTCCTTCGGTACAAACTCGACGCCGTATGGAGACGCGCTCTTTCTTTCAATCGACATCATGCACCCGCTCGCGCCGCCGACAGCGGCTCTTGCCGCCGCCTCGCCGACCCCGAAGGCTTCTCTTATATCCGTGAGGGAGGCGATATGAGACGCGCAGCGCTGCGAAATATTCAGCTCGACCGAGCGCACCTTGCACCCTATTTTTTCTTTTACAAGCAGCTCAAGCGCTTTTCCCGTACCCGATAGATATTTATGACCGAAAACGTCGGCGACGCCGCTCTGCGCGCCCTCTCCTATATAACGTCCGTCCTTGTCCATCAGTCCCTCGGAGACAGCTATGACGACATTCGGGTGACGCTCGAGCGCGCGCCTTACGTCAGATAGGAAAGAGTCAAGCGAAAAGGCTGTTTCGGGAAGATATATGTAGTCGGGCGAATATCCGGTGACAATCTCGCCGAGCCCCGCCGAGGCGGTAAGCCAACCTGCGTCCCGCCCCATTATTTCAACTATCGTCACAGCGGGAACCGTATAAACCGCGCAGTCCCTTATTATCTCCTGTACAGTCGTCGCGATATATTTTGCTGCGGAGCCGAACCCCGGGGTGTGGTCGGTGGAGCACAAATCGTTATCTATTGTTTTCGGGACGCCGACAAAGCGTATTTCCCTGTCGGAGTTTGATTTCGACACAGACATAACTGACATATACGAGGAAAGCTTCATCACGGTGTCCATTGAGTCGTTTCCGCCGATGTAGAAGAAATACCGTATGTCAAGCTCGGTCAGCATGCCGACGAGCTTTTCGTAAAACTCCGGCTCGCTTTCGGGCGGCGGCAGTTTTTTTCTGCATGAGCCGAGAGCTGCGGCGGGAGTGAGCGAGAGTGTTTCAAGTCTTTTTAAGTCCTTCTTTTCGCCTTTTTCGTCGGCTGAAAAGCATTTTTTAAGGTCGATAACGTCCCCTCTCAAAAATCCTTCGATTCCGTTTTTCATTCCGTATATCCCGGTGACGCATTCGTTCTCAAACAGACCGCTTATAACACCCGCAAGGCTCGCGTTGATGGCAGCCGTCGGGCCGCCCGACTGCCCGATGAGCGCTCCTCCTCTGAGCATAATCATATCTCCTTTTCGTATGTCGAATTATCGCTCTATAATATTATATATTTATATTTATTAAGCTTAGTGTATCATACAAGAGATTTATTGTCAATAACGGTCAAATAAAAATTTGATTTTCGCTTCAAACTTTGACAATATTCACCCGTTATATGCTTTAAAATCAAATAAGAGTAAAAATTGTTAAGAAATAAAATTAAATTAAAAGAAACAAAACAGACAAAACAGAAAGAAAAGGAAGTGAAAAATATGCCGACAAACGATTTTTTAAAAATCGAAAAAAAGGGGGACGCCGTAATCTTTACAGTTCTCGGGGATATTGACCACCACAGAGCAAAAAAAATAAAACAGCTGATTGATTCGGAGATTTTTATATGCCAGCCGAACACTGTCTGCATTAACCTTGGCGAGGTGGATTTTATGGACAGCTCGGGACTCGGGCTGATTCTCGGAAGATACAGAATCTCAACGGAGCTCGGAATCGCATTCAAGCTGATTGAGCCGAATCCTCGGGTCATGAAAATTCTAAAGCTCGCGGGTTGTGAAAAAATACTTGACATAGTCGGAAAAGAGGCAGCAAATTGAAAAATTTAAACGATTTAAAAGATTTAAAAGAATACGAAAAAAACGAAAGCACGAAAAAAACAACAAAAACTAAAAAGCGTGTAAAGATTGTAAATTCCGCGGAGCTTGTATTCCCCTCAAATTCCGTAAACGAATCGCTTTCGCGCTCCTTTGTATCGTCGTTTCTGATGCAGCTTAATCCGACAGTCGAGGATATTTCGGACATAAAGTGCGCCGTGTCGGAGGCTGTGACAAACTCTATTGTTCACGCCTACAGCGGGGTTATAGGTAAAATCAGGATAAAGGCTTTTATAACGGACGAAAGAGTCGTCACAATAGACATAATCGACAAGGGATGCGGGATCGGCGACGTAAAGGAAGCGATGACACCGCTGTTTACGACAAACACGGACGGCGAGCGAAGCGGAATGGGGTTCACGGTGATGGAGACGTTTACGGACAAGATAAAAGTATACTCCGCGCCGGGGCGCGGCACAAGAGTGAGGCTTGTCAAAAAGATTTCCGAGTGACAACGTCATACATAAAACACAAAATAATACGCTTAGGAGTATGACATCTGTATTCACTGATATGGAAAAGACGGGAAAACAGTATAAAAACAACAACGACTATTTAAAAAAAGCCGCGTGTGGCGACGATGAATCGACCGAGGCGCTGATAAGGGACAACTATACGCTCGTGACGTCGGTCGCAAAGCGCTTTACGGGGCGTGGCGTCGAATTTGAGGATCTTGTGCAGATAGGTCTTATGGGAATGCTGAAGGCGATACGGAGCTTTGACGTCGAGCGCGGCAACGCGTTTTCAACGTACGCTGTGCCGATGATAATGGGCGAGATAAGAAAATATCTCAGAGACGACGGACTTGTAAAGGTGAGCCGCGCGAGAAAGCAAAACGGATACAGCGTAATGAGAGAAAAGGAAAAATTCCGACTTGAAAACGGGCGGGAGCCGAAAATATCGGAGCTGTCGGAGCGAACGGGGCTGAGCAGCGAGGAAATATCGGACTCTCTCGACGCGATATCCCCCGTGTACTCGCTGTCGGCGCTGCTCGGGGAAAGCGACGAGCTGACTCTCGAAAACTCCGCCGCGGCAGCGGACAATCCGTTCGATACGGAAATTGAAAAAATGGCGCTGATGGACACCGTGAGAACGCTTGAGCCGACTTGGAGAAAAATTATAATAATGCGCTACTTCAAAAGCCTATCTCAGCAGGAAACGGCAAAGCGCCTCGGAATGACGCAGGTGAAAATTTCAAGAGAAGAAAAGAAAATATTCGCATATCTCAGAGAAAAGCTGAAGGATATAAGCTGAAAAATTTTTCAATTCTGCTTTTCGTTTCTTGCCTCTTTGCCTTACCTCTTACATCACCCGCGCGATATGATGCTTCACCTTACGGTGAAATGATGCCGCGCCCTACGGCGCAATGAAATACGAAGTGATGTATGCCCTCATATGCCCAAAGGGGACACATCACTCGGCAGCGCCGACAATATGTGCAAAGCCCGCATCATTTGCCGACAGGGCAAACATCACTTAAAAATAAAAAAATCGAAAAAGGCGTTTGCCGTCGCAAACGCCTTTTTATTTGTGAACCAATTGAGAGCCGATTCGAACACTCGCTAAAGGTGTCGGAGAACCGCTTTGTTTTTTGCGATGTCCTCGCGATTGCGTCCGAAACGGTCTATCTTCCATACGATAACGTAATCAAAGCATTTTTTCTGACTGTCTCGGAGCATTCTTTGAAATTCGGCGCGATTGTCGTTTTTTCCGCTCTTTGCGCGGTCAACATACGTTCCGACAATTTTTATGTTGTTTGCCTCTGCATATTCTCCGCATTCACGGAGCTGACCCTCGATGCTTTGCTCTGTTTGCCTCTCGGAAGAATACCCGGCATAAATTACTCCGGTCATATTTTACCGTCTTTCGGGTACTCGATTACATTGATTATTTTCGAGCTTTTCTATAAGAGCGGAAAACATTGCTGCATATTTTCGACACACGGCGCCGAATATTTCCTCGGCGGTTGCCTCGTCGTAGATATGCGACGTTTTATTGCGCGCTGTGAGCAGTTCAATCCAATCCGAGTCGTTTTCGATAAGTCCGCCTGCATATGCGCGGCGCATGACAGACTTGGGACTGTCAAGCTCTGTAAATCCCTCGTCCTCCAAATATTCCCGAGTGCATTTCCACGCAAGCTCTGTGCAGAACTCGAACCGCTGAATCACACCGTCTCTGATAGAATCGAGCGGGTTTTTCTCATAGTCTGCAACCGCCTCACTGAGCCTTGCCACAGCCGACTTGAATTTCTCAAATTTTTCTTCGAATTTTCCCATGATTAGCACACCATCCTTCAAAATATTTCGCATCAGAGCCGGGTCCGTGTCGCTTGTGACAAATACCACATCAAAGTCGATTAACGTCGGGATATCGTCAAATGCGGCGAGAAGAGAGGCGCGTCTTTCCGCAGGCATACCGAATATTGCAAGGTCGACATCGCTTTCCGGGCGGTTGTCACCCCTTGCGCGCGAACCGTAAAGAAGAACCCGCGACGCGCCGTGCTGCGATGCGGCAGCGGAGACCGCTTTAATGATATCGATTGATATATTCATTATTTTCTCCCTCTACGATTTTCGCATACGAATGTGTAAAATGTGTAATATGTTGTAAAAATATATACCGCTCCACTGCGAGAGAGCAAAGCAAATGTTATTTTTATTCGGTATTTACTGCATCGAAAATCTTTTGTCCTATATATTCTTTTCAATCATTCTCACATTCTCATGTAAGCTTTCTGCGTATACAAGCAGTTTTGCCCTATCAAAAACGCTGAGATTATTGAAAATGTCAAGTAAAGCTGTTTCCTGCTCTGACAGAGTGCGCTCATTGCCGTTACTTATCGTCACAGGGGCGTATGTGTGTCCGATTATTCCGTGATTATCCTGTATGGTTTGCTTTTAGGTGTTACTTTCATTAAAGAAGCAGCTGACGGGTACATCAAAATAATCTGCTATCTTTTTTATTGTTTTATTGTCGCTTGTCGAGGCACAATCCCTTTTGTATCCCAATCCTTGGGCGTTGAACGGCTGATACCAATATCGTCTGCCATTTTGGAACGGGAAACACCCTTATCTCTACAAAGCGACATCATTTTTTGATAAAAGTCCATTCAGCTGCGCTGAAATGGACTAAACCGAACAAGAGGGCAGAAAACACACCCCTGCGCCATCGGTTTTTCACAGCGGCTCTGTGTTTATATTGTTCTGTCTGCATCAAACAGTATAGCACTAAACCGAATTAAAGTCAATATGGAGGTAATTTTGGTTCTACTCCCATTATCGTAATGGATTAGGGAAAGCGAGAGAAAGCTTAGCGGCAACAAGATATATCATA
>CANRNZ010000057.1 GCA_947632135.1 uncultured Clostridia bacterium | reverse complement strand
GGTTAAGAATTAGTTGTTCTACGTAAAAAAAGCGCATATTTAGACACAGACGGAATCAGATTTTCTGTCTGTGTTTTTCTTTTCTGCTGTATATCTCTCTTAAAGTGGGTTGTTCTTGGGGGTTCATGGTGAACCGGGGCGGGGCCATCGTCCTCGCAAGCTGCGTATCGCTCGTTTCGCTGTAAAACGACAAAAGCTCGCTCACTGCGCGTCGGTTTTTTCCACACGAGGACGCATGGCGATATAGCCCACATAGTTTTCCCGCTTGCCGATAAGGTCCGCCTTGTCCTCGATGGCGTATGAGATGAACTCGTGAAGATTATTTTTACCATCGGCTTAGAGCCTTTCTGAAAAATAAAAAAAGCCAACCGTTTCGGACGCTGATGCGCCTCAAAACGATTGGCATAAAATAGAAACACGGCAGTCGGATTTTCTTTTGTTCTGCCGTCATTTGCGTGACTTTTCTGTTTACGGGAGTTCATCTTCCACCGAAAAGGCGATTTTTGGCGTTTTCATCCATGAAATATGCCCTTGCTTTTTTGCCCCGAAAAGCACAAAAAACCCCGACAGAATCAGGGTTTTTCGGCAATTGGGCTTTTTCGCCCGCTAATTATGGCCCGCTCTGAGGGATTCAAACCCTCGACCAACGGAATCGGAATCCGGTACTCTATTCACTGAGCTAAGAGCGGAAATTGTGTGTGCGCGACTCGCGCACACTTTTTTGTTTTTATTTTCTTTTTGTCTTTTCGTCATAACCGCGCGATGATTATATCGGGATTATATCGCAATTATTTCGGAATTATACTTGCACCGTACCGGATATATATTACCATAAAGAGAGGAATAAATCAAGCTAAAACGGGATAAAACAAAGCAAATTAAGGCGAGTTGAATCAAATAATTTTTTATAATATACTTTAAGGTTATATAATACCGCGCTTTTTTGCTGCCGCCGTTATGAACCGTTTAAAGTCGTCCGCCTTATATTTCCACTGCCATTTTTTTATTGATTCAAGGTTTTCCTTTGAATATTCCCACAGCAAATCTCTGTTTTCAAGAAGCATTCGGAGCTTGTCCTCAAGAGCCTTCTCAGAGCGCTCGCTCATTATAAGCTCCTTCTGCTTTTCTCCGAACAAATCGGGAATTATTCCGACGTCGGTGCTTATGACCGGTATCCCGCAGGCCATGGACTCAAGCGCGGGATTAGGCGTCCCCTCGAATTTTGACGCGCACACATATACGTCTATCTTTTCGTAGTAGTCGACCATTTCGTTTATCGGTATTACCTTGCTCACTCTGTCGGATGTGAACAGCTCAATATCATAGCCCTCGCTTTTCAGCTTTTCGACTGCGGGTCTTATTATTGTGTTCACACCCTTGTAGTCGTCATTATTGCCGACCCATTTGCTGTTGCCGACCCACCCGACGACGAGTCCCTTTTTTGAGCCTGCTCTCAGCCTGTCTATATTCTTGGGATAAAACATGTCAAGGTCTATGCCGTCCGTGATGACCGCCTGCGGTTTATAGCTCAAATCAAGAGAATTATAAATATCAAAAAGCTTTCCGGAGGAAACATAATAGTTTTCGATTTCGCCGCAGAGAAGCCTTGTAAAGTCAATATCGTCCCCTAAAAACAGATGGTCGTATACGCACGTCGTTATAAGCTTCGGGCGTATATATTCGTCTATGAACTCCTCAGTAACCCCGCCGTACTCTGCCACCGTGTTCTTTAAATCTCCGCCGAGATAGCTTATGGCAAGCCCCCTGCAAAAGAAGTGAACGACGTCGCTCTCACGGCACATAAGCCACATTAAGGCGACGTTGCCGTTAAGCTTTGACATTGGTATTATTTCAATATCAAATTCGTCAATATTCTTTTTAAACTGACGCGCAATATTAGCGTACGCCCAGTTCTCAACGTCGACCACAAGCGACACTTTAAGCCTTTTTTCGCCCGGCATAAATCTCAACCCCTTTTCAGTCTGCGGCGCACTTTAAGGATAAATCGGACGACGGAGGACTCCGCCTCCGCCCGAGCTACCTTTTGACATTCAGTGAGCTGAGCCAGATTCTTTTTTATATACTCGTTTTCGCATCTCAGCATTTTGTTTTCAAAGCGAAGCTCCTCTATAAGCTTGTCCTTGTCCATATTTTCCCCTTGTAATATTATAATTATAAATTATTTCGCGCGTCCCAGAATTCGCCTTATCTGCGGCTCGAAATTTTCTATAAACATAAATATGCCTTTTGTCATACGGTGCAGATTTATCTTATTTCCGATAATACTCGGGTGATTGTAAAAATACGGGTGCTTTTTCAGCATAGAGTCAAATTCGAGAAAGCCCTTTCTCGAATGAAGCTCCGTTGTGACAAGATGATAATGGGTCATTATCATTTTCACAACTATCTTATGCTCAAGAAAAGATATTTTTTCCTCCGAAAGCCCGCTTGACGATTCAAAAAGATTTATGATGCTCTCAACCATTTGACGGTGAAGCGGGTATTTGCGCCTCAAAACGTCAATCGACACGGACTGCCCGTCGCGGCCTATAAGATAATTGTATATGTCAAGGGGATAATATACGATCGTATCAACTCTCTTCGCTATATTGACGTTCCACTCCATGTCGTCGTACAGCATTTTTTCCGTAGTGACGAACGGATCGCGCCGCAGGGCCTCAAGCTTATACGTGGACGTCGACAGCAACGGTCCCCATTCGTTAAAGCCGAACGCGTCGTAGCAAAGATAATCGAAGTGATACTCAACGCCCGGTATCATAAATTCGTACTCTCTGTGGGGAACCTCATAACCGTCCGTATATCTGTCCTCTATATAGTTATTGAGAACAAGATCCGAATCGCAATTTTCAAGAATGTCAATGAGCTTTGCAAATTCGGAGCCGACGACAGTATCGTCGCCGTCTATTATTTTAAGGTACTTGCCGCGCGCCTCTCTTATCGCGGTGTTCAATGCGGAGCCGTGCCCGCCGTTTTCTTTATTTATCAGCCTTACAATCGACCCCGAGCCGCACTCCGTCAGCTTTTCAAGACGACGCCCTATCTCCGACGTGGAATCCTTCGAGCCGTCGTTTATAATGAGTATCTCAAGCTTTGAGGCGTTTCTCTGATTTATCATGGTCCACACGGTGTGCATAAGATATTTTTCCACGTTGTACGCGGGGATTGCAACCGTGAGGGTCGGCTTCTCGCTGAGCTTTTCGGGCACTTTCGGCATCGGAGGCTCTTTTTTGTCATCCTCCGCGAAAACGTCGAGCTCTTTCTTTATTGTCCGGTCATATCCGTAAATCGCCCGTATATCCTCGCTCATGCCCTTGCCTATCGACTTGAACTCCTCGGGGTTATAGTAAAGGCGCTCTATTACGTCGGCGTATTCCTTAAAATTCTCCTGCTCGCACAGAGTGTTGTACTTCGGATAGATCTCCTGCTCGATTCCGGGATTTTTCGTACTCACCACAACGCAGCCCGATGACGCCGCCTCACAGGACGATACGGCCTGAGAATCGTATCTCGACGGGAAAAGGGCTATACCGTGAGTTCGATGAACCTCGCTTATTTCATTATGATTCAAAAATCCCTGATGAAAATGAACATTTTTATATTTTACAAGCGGAGCGGTCATCACCTCAAACAGATGACCGTCACCATATATATCAAATTCGAGATCGTCAAAAAACGGGCGTCTTGCGAGCTCCTGAATAACATGCACGTCGATATCGAGAGCGTATGTAAACGGATTGTCGAACTTGCGCAGAACAAATATTTTCTTTCTGAGCTCCGCGTCGTGCTCGCGGTATACGAACGTATCGGTATCCACAAAGCACGGAAGGATCTTCGCGTTTTTATATTTTACCCCGACAAGCTCCTCGCTTCTCTTCTGAGTCCACGGAGTCACAAAAAACCACGTAACATTCGGCATTTCGTTATATCGCCTTATAACGTCGTCCTTCTTTGCGAACAGCTCCTCAAGCTCCGTCGTTATCTTTTCTCTCGGAGAAAAATACGAGCTTGTTATCTTGTCCCAATCCCTGTAGAGAGTCTCCGCTCCGTGAAGATAAAAGTACAGCTTCGTCTCAGCGAGATATATTTTGTCGAACACGTCGGCAAAGCGGTCATTGAAAAAGTGTACGAGTATTCTGCCGTATTTTCTTTTCCACAAAAGCTCTCTGAGTGTGCCGAAATCTATTTTTACAACGTCGACTCCCTCAAACGTATATCTGCTTGCAGCGGGAAAATTGTTTACCGCGGCAACGTCAACGTTCCACCCGAGCTTTTTGTACTCCTTGACTCTCGTGTGTACAAAGCCGCACATATATCTGTTTGATTCGGACGGGTAGCCCGGCGACAGAACGAGCACGTCCCCCTTGAAATTATCGTCTATTACGGTTATGTCGTCCTCAAAGGTCTTAACGCTCATCTCGTTTATTTCAAATTCAGTTCTTCCCTTGAGGTGCAGCGCGAGCCTGAATTTTTTATGAGGGATTTTTCCAATATACTCGACTCCCCCAAGCTCCAATGAAGAAATCGATTTCATTTTGTCTCTCATTTTGCACCCGACAAGCTTCAGCGCCGGGGGCTTTGTAACATTCCCGGAAAGTATTTTACCGTAAAAACTTATTTTATACTTACCGCTCCCGCCCTTATTTTTATGCGTTTTTAAAAACAGAATTACAGCCTCTGCGTCCGAGGAGTTCTTCACAGTCATCTTACCGTCTTTATGCTTTTTTACGGTAATATTTTTATTATTCGTAATCGCACCGCTTTTAAGATAATACATAAATCACACATCCATAAGTTTATATAAGTTATTCATTTTTTGCAAGTTAATCTTGTCAAAGTCAAACGGGTAGACCTGCTCGCCCGTTCCGCGCGCATCCATTGCCCGCTCCATTGAATCGGCAACGGACTCCGAAGTCTTCTCTGCCGTAAGAACCGTCGTTTTGTCAAATGTCATATATCCGTCGGAGGCGCAGACGGTCGTTATGATTTTCTTTTTGAGAAGCGCCGCCTCGGCAAACACCATCGGAAAGCCTTCGTAATCCGAGGTCAGAACAAGGCAGTCCGCGCGCCTTATGTAAGGATACGGATTTGCCTTTTCGCCGAAAAAGCGAACGACATCTCCGACGTCGACCCTTTTTGCGTAATCCCGATACATGTCCGCGTCCTTGCCGTCCCCGACTATCCATACGCGAAAATCATACCCGTCCGCCTTTGCAATTTTTACGGCGTCGATCAGTCGCCGCAGTTTTTTTGACGTGTCGTCAAGTCTTCCCGAAAAGACGAACACGTATTCCCCGCCGCCGTCCGCGGCTTCATCCTCGGGAATCTCCGCTTTTGAAAGGCTCAGTATTTCCTTTGTGTTTACAAGATTTCCGACCGTGAAAAACCTTTCCGACACGTCGCCGTCAAAAAGCGCCGCCGCCCTCTTTTCTGCCTCAAGGGATACGAACGCGACCTTCTCATACGACTCAAGAGATATTTCCTTAAAAAATTCTCTCGCTCTTTCGGCGTCACCGTTGTACATTGAAACATAGTCGCTGTGAACGAATAGAAGTCTGTTGTTCGGGCAGGCGATAAACGCCGCCGTGCGGCACGGTATCGAATACGTCGCATAGCAGCAGGAAAAATCGTATTTTCCTCCGTGTCGCGCCGCAAAAAACAGCCGTCTTATAAAATTCAGCGCCTTTCTCAGAGGAACGACCCCTAATGTGCTTACCTTGTATTCTATAATTTTAACGCGGCAATCGAGGTCGCATAAAAGCGCGCCGCTCTTTTTTTCAAGGAGAAGGGTCACGTCATATTTTGAAAAATCAAAATTGTTCAGAAGAGTGACAAGCGCCCTCTCCATTCCCCCGACAGACAAGTCCTTTGATGCAAAAAGCACCTTTTTTTTATCGACTTTTTTATCGCCGCCTTGGGGGCTTGAAACAGTTAAAGCCATCCGTACCTCGATTACTCCCACTTATTTCCCGTAAGATGCCAGTTTGCGATATCGTTTGCATCGCCGGTTATTTCGTATTCCAATATTTTTTCTTCCGCGCTCCCGTCGTATGCCACTCTGAAATAGAATTTGCGCATTCTGTCCTCGTCCTCAGAAACGTCCCAAAACGTTCTGCCGTATTCGGCGCACATGGAGTCGGGCGCGCCGAGAGCCTTCAGAACCGTCGCATGGAAGTCCTCCTGACAAACAGGCGCCGCGGAATTTTTAAACGGCTCATCCGAATATGTCTCTCCCGCGGGCTTTACGAAAAGTATCGGCATCGGAGCCTCTGTCAGATAATCCTGAACGTACACAATGCCGTGATCCGCCATTATGATAATCGTTGTGTCGTCATAGACTCCGGCGCGTTTAAGCGCTTCCAGATATTCCGATACTATTTTGAAAAATCCCTTGTACTGCTCGACCGGAGTGGAATTATCGACCGCCTCTCCGTTTTCATTTATAACATAAGGCGGATGTCCGCCCATCATGTGGATAAACTTGAAATTCGAGTCCGTGCCGTAATCTGCGACCGTAACGCCGCTTTCCTTCAGGCGGCTGTAAAACGCGGCGTCGTTTATGGTGTACATTCCGGAATTCTCGGACTCCCGGAATGAGTCAAAGCTTTCCTTGACGGAGTTTGCAGAGATATCCGCGGTATAAAACCAGAACGGAGCCTTGCAGGCAAGAGGAAAATCCCTGTATGCGACATAGATTGCCATGGATTTCAGAAATCCCTTCAGCGATACCTCGGGAACGTAATTTACGCCGTTTGACGCATGCGACATAGCCTTCTCTCCTATATACGTGCTCGCTGTGTATATGTCCGTCTTACAGCTGAGAGCGGAGACGTCGTCAATAAACGTATGCCCGTCGAACGCCGCCGACGAAAAAGCGAGCGACGTGGTCTGAAGGCGCCAGTCCGAATCGGACAGAAGATACGGAATCGTCGGCATTGTCTGCTTGTATGTGCTTGTAAAGTTCGTATATCTTGTAAAGCCGTTAAAGCCGTCAAAGAACTCGGGGTTTTCCTCAAGGAGCATATCGACATAGTCGTTGTCAAAATAGTCGGCGATTATTACAATCACGTTGTTTTTATCCGACACCTCGGTAAGGCCCTCGGCGGAAAGATACATGTTGACCCCGCTCTCGGACAAATCAGCCGCAGCAACACCGCTGACAAGCGCCGCGCCCTGAACTGTAATAAGAAACACGGCGCAGAAGATAACGATTTTGTCCCACACACGTCCGAAGAGAGCGCGCAGGACAAACGGTACGGCAAACAAGACAGCCCACACTCCGAGACCGATGAGAGCGGGCTTTGTCAAAAGGCTCCAGTCGACGGCTTCCCCGTTCATTATAGAAAGAGAGCCGTTCATAAAATTCCCCTGAATATAACAGCAGAGCGTAAAGGATAATACGGCGCATATCACGGCGTCGAATATTTTCCCCTTTAAAAGGACTGTTATTCCTACCGATACGGCAATATACACCGCCGCCGCGGCGCAAAGAATCAAAAACGCCGTCCCGAATGAAAAAACGAATTCTCCGAGATTGTTAAGTATCATCTCGCTCGGGGTAAATATTATGAGTGTGAATGCGAGTGTGAAATTTGCGAGAAATGATATTAAAAGTCGTTTTTTCAATGTTCTGCCGTCACGCCACAGCGCCGATAGGCTTGCCTTTATAGAGTTCATACCTTCTCCGTTGATTTGCTTCTTACAGCTTGAATTCCGGTTTTTCAAGCTTTTGTGATTTTTTGGATTTTTTTAAATTTTTCGTATTATTTATAACAGCATTAAATTATAAATTACGATACCGTATTTTAAGTCTTAACGCGTCAATGCGCGGATTTTTATCCGTTGTACTCCCACGTTCTGCCCGTGAGCGACCAGCTTGAAATATCGCGCGCGCTGCCGTCGATTTTGTACTCGATTGAACGCTGGTATTCCGTTCCCTCTTTTGTCTGACGGTAATAAAAGTAGCGCGTTCTTGTTTCATTCTCGGCGACGTCGAAAAACGTCCTGCCGTATTTTGAGCCGTCCCCGCCGAGGGCCTCAAGTATCGTGGCGTGGAAATCGCTTTCCGTTACGGGAGCCGCCGGCGTCGTATACAAATCGCCCGCGCCCTTCCCTGCGGGCTTTACGAAAAGTATCGGGGTGGGGACAAAATCCGCGTCCCCGTCTCTGAAGCTTACTATTCCGTTGTCGGCGTTCTCACCGACCTTGTCGTCGTCGAAAATAGATTCGCCGTGATCCGATATAATTATTATTTCGGAGCTGTCGTAAACGCCGAGCTCCTTTAGTCTGTCGAGATAATCGAAAACCATTCTGAAGCATCCGACGCCCTGACTGAGAAGAGTCGCGCTATCGCTCGTATTTCCGTATTCGTCTATTGTCCACGGGTAGTGAGTGCCGAAAAGGTGAATAAAGTTAAGGCTTTTGTCCGCGTCGTCGTCCTCTCTTATGCTGAGCCCGTTTTCCCTCAGTCCGCGGTAAAACTCGGCGTCATTGTGGTCATACGGCGTTGTCTCGGGAGTATTTTCCTCGGTTATTATCGACATTTCCGTGAGAGTATCCGTGTAGAACCAGAAGGACGGCTTTGCAATAATCGGCATCGTCCTGTAGAGCGTGCAGTTTTCCATCGCGCGAAACAGCCCGATATAGTTTATACGCGGCGAGCCGTCGTTGTAATTGTCGATATACTCAAACCCCGCGGAGCCGATATATGTTGTTTTATCGTATATTGTTATATGCGTATCAAGAGCCTTCGCTTCTTTAAGAAAGCTTGAGCGCTCAAACGCGTATTCGGGATAATTCCATAAGCTTTCCGTCGCGTCCCACTCTGTCGCGGTGAGAAGATAAGGTACCGACGGCAGGGTGTTTTTGTAAACGCCCGCATAATCCGTATATCTCGTAAACCCCTCAAGGCCGTCGAAGAAACCGGGATTCTCCCCTTCAATGTCGTCTGCATACTCGTTGTCAAAGTAGTCGAGGACAAAAACTATCACGTTGTTTTCGGAGCCGACCTCATACAGTCCCTTTCGGGATATAAAGCCCTCGTTCCCGTGCATCTGCGAGAAGTCGGCGTTTAAAATAAGGACCGCAAGAGTTATCGAAAGCATACCGACGAGAAAAGCGGAAACCGCCCGCAGCATCACATTCCAAATTTTTCTTGAAAAAATTCTTACTACATACGGGGCAAGCATTATGAGCGCCCAAATCAAAAGATTGAGCATTGCCGCTTTTGCGTGCTCCTGCCATTCCACGGGCTGACCGTTCAGAGCGCCGATATCGCCGTTAAGAAAATTTCCCTGAATATATGAGGCAACGGTGAAGGAAAAAACAAACGTTACCGCAGCGTCATATATTTTTCCCCTGAGAAGAGACATAACAGCGGTCGAGAGCGCGACGTACACCGCAGAAGCGACGCCCATAACGGCTGCCGTGACGCCGTATGAAAAGCCGAAATCGCCCATGTTTGCTATGAACATTTCGCTCGGCGTAAAAAACAGCAGGAAAAAGGCGAAGGCTGTGTTGACAAGAAGAGCGGTTAAGACGCGCGCCTTCGCGCTTCTGTCATCATACCAAAGCATTTTAAGTTTGTCTGAGAAGGTTTTCATAATCAAAGCCTTGCGTCCGAGTTATATAAAACTCGGCTTGCGATTATTTTTTTGAATTTATTTTGAATTTATCCGGATTATTTAAGCAAAGTACACGGCGTTAGGCTCCGTTTCCCTCTCCTTCGACCGGAAGGCCGAGCGAGCGCAGATATTCGTTGCAGACGTCCTTTGCGTCCCCTATCATCTTGACATGACCGTGGTCAATCCACACTACCCTGTCGCACAGCGCCTTTATCGACGCCGCGGAATGGGAGACGTAAAGAACAGTGGTGCCGCCGGAAATCATCGAGCGCATTTTCGCCTCGCTCTTTTTTTGAAAAGCGGCGTCGCCGACGGACAGTATTTCGTCGACGATCAGTATTTCGGGCTCGACGATAGTCGCAATAGAAAACGCGAGCCTCGCTATCATACCCGACGAAAAATTCTTTACGGGAACCTCCATAAAATCGGCAAGCTCGGCAAAATCAACGATCTCATCGTATTTGCTCTGCAAAAAATCGCGGCTGTATCCCATAACGGCGCCGTTGAGAAATACGTTTTCCCTCGCGGTAAGCTCCGAGTCGAACCCCGCTCCGAGCTCTATCATCGGGCAGATATTCCCCCCGACGCTGACCTTCCCCTCGGTGGGCTTCATGACTCCCGCAACTATTTTCAGAAGAGTGGATTTACCGGCTCCGTTGGTGCCGACAAAGCCCATGACCTCGCCGCGCTTTACCTCAAACGAAACGTTTTTCAGCGCCCAAAACTCGTTGTTTACTTTTTTCTTCTTTTTTTCTTTCCGTTTCGAAGGCGAGAAGAGGTCAACCACGAACTGTTTCATGGAAAAATTCTTTTCTATACCGAGATTGAACCTCATTGATATATTATCGACTTTTATCATGAAAAAAATACCGCCTTCTTTAAATCATACGTAATAGATAAACTTGTCCTGATTCATCTTGAATACCGCCATTCCTATAAGCAAAACGATAAGGGCGGAGCCGCCGCATGCCGCGAAATATGCGGGCGTCGGCATCCAACCGTGAAGTATTATCTGCCGCGCGAAATTTATATACAGATAAAGCGGGTTCAGCTTCATTAAGGATTGAAGTATCGGATTTGATATTATCGTTATATCGTACATTATGGGCGTAAGATAGGTCCATATAAGCACTATTATCCCGTATATATACAGCATGTCCCTCACAAACACCGTGACAGCCGACAAAATCAGTCCCACGCCGAGGGTGAACATGAAAAGACATATGTAGTCATACGGCAGAACAAGGTGCAGCAGGCTCAGCTTCATATCGGGATATGAAAAGCTCTCTATTATTATTACGACGTACAGCGGAATAAGGGTCAGCGCGAAGTTTATCGCCGTCACAAGACATTTTGACAGCGGAAAAATATATTTCGGAATATAGATTTTATTGAGCAGTGAAAAGTTTCCGACGACAGAGCTCATCGAAAGGTTCGTCGCCTCGCTGAAATAGTTGAACATCACAAGTCCCGAGAGAAGGTACGCAAGGTAGCTCACGCCCTCGGTCGTAAACTTAAACACGTTTGAAAAGACTATCGACATTACAATCATCATCAGCACAGGGTACAGCACGCTCCACAGCACACCCAGCACCGACCTTTTATATTTGATTTTAAAGTCTCTTGCCACAAGCTGTTTCAGCAGGAAACTGTATTTTTTGAAATTCAGCCACACTCTTTTTATCATTACATTCACCTTTTGAGCTGTCGCATTTTAAAAATAATTTGAAAAAGCGGCGCGGTATGCGGCGCTTTCGGGCGCAGTATCTTGTTACTGTCTCAGTATTGTATCATATTTTACCTTAAAATGCAAGATAAAACGCCGATTTAGCTGTTTTTGTTCGTTTCGGGTATCTCAAAAACAGATTTCACGGCAAGTTTTACGCAAAAGAGCCGCCTGTCCGATAAAGAAATAAAGAAATGCCCGAACCATTCGAAAATTCGAGCAATTCAAATAATCCGAATGATTCGGGCATACCGTGACCCGCTTTATTTTAATATTTTAAATTATTTATTATATTTTCCCGTTCACCGCAAGGGATACGACCTTGTACGCACCGTCGTAAACTCCGCTTTTTTTGTTTTCGAGGATTTTTGCGTTCATGACGTCGAGCACCTCGCCGTCGTTCTGCATAAGCATTATCATATCGGCGGTCTCCCTCGGGGTCTCGCATTCGTACGTTCCGTCGCCGAGCTCCGACGAGCGTATCGCGCCGTACGCCTCGTGCCCTCCGACTCTGTGGATAAACAGCTTCGGCACGGGGTAAAACGACAGCTCGCTCGGCTTCGTGACGAGAACGTCCGCCGCGCGCATCAGAAGATTTGTTATATACACCGCCGCGAATATGTCCTTGTTGCAGAACGCGTGAATGCCGCTCACGTCTTGGGAGAGCGCCTCTTTCGCAAACGCCGACGCTCCCTCGTAGTCGTCAAAATATGTCCTTGCCTCCGAAAGCTCCGGCACGGACTTTAAAAGCCCCTCCCACACCGCGCGGTGGTCGCCGACGTTCAAAAACAGAGCCGCCCTTCCCTTTTTTATTTCGGGAAGAAGAGTTATTATCACCCTTTCAAATATCTCCCTTTGCGCGCCGGCGCCGCCGACTGTGAGAAGATAGCGCCTCGCCTTACCCTCTCT
>CANRNZ010000056.1 GCA_947632135.1 uncultured Clostridia bacterium | reverse complement strand
CTGAGGCTTCCCGTCGTCGCGCTGAACGGCAGTCCCGTGAATATATCGGTCGACGGGTCATTCTCCTGAGCCTTCACCGCGTCGGAATTTGCGCAGTTTTCAATTACGTAGTCGGTGAGAAGGGTCGTGTATCCTATCGAGCCCGTAAGCATCGCCGACACCGCGTCCTCCGACGGACGGATTATGCCCGTAACTTTAAGGTCGATTCCCTTTTCGTCGTACAGATATTTAAGCCCCGTCTGCGTGCCTCTGAGGTCGGTATAAAGACCGCTCGCCTCGTCGTAAACGCAGCAGTCAGAGTTCAAAACCACACGGAAATCCATGCCGCATATGTCCTCAAAGCTCCAGCTCTGCATTTCAAAGTCGACGGGCTCCTTGTTTATCGCGGCGTCGACTATTTTGTCTATCTCCTCCTCTGTTTTAAGTCCGAGGGCGTACAGAGTAATGTCGTCTATTTCGTTGTTTTCGTCGACGATAAGGACTATCTCATTGTAGCTTGCGGGCCATCTTCCGTATATTACGTCATACTGCTTTTCGATAAGCGGGCTGATTATTTTCCCGTCGTCGCCTTTCAGCATCTCGTTCCACATTGACGCGGCGCTGCCCATTGTAAACATCGAGGACATCGCGCCCGAGCCGCCGGACGAAGCCGCGGAGGACGAGGCGGAGTCCTCCTCGGACGAGGAGACGTTCCTCCCGAAATATTTCGCCATTATGCTGCGGGTCATCTCTCTCGTATCGGACTCGACGACCGTCCCGTCGGTGTCCTTTGTGTATACGGATATATCCATGTCGTAGGTGTACTGTATACCGCTTACGGCATCTTTGAGGCCCGTTCCGTCGGCGTCGGAATTTCTCTTTTCCTCGATATATTTTTTAAAGGATTTAAGGTCGTTTTCCTTCTCGCTCACAGTGCCGAGCGCGTTCACCAAATCGTATATCGCCTGCTTTTGATATACCGCGTCAAGCTCGTGCTCTCCCTTTGACTGAGCGGAGTCCATAAAGGTCGTCATCAGCGTGCCTATGTCGACGTGCTTTGATTCAAGAGTCAGAGGATACGATGACAGGGTGTCCTCCTGCACGGCGTCGATATATGACGTCGTACCGTTTGAGACTGCGTATACGAGCGCGATTCCGATAATTCCGATACTTCCCGCAAAAGACGTAAGAGCGGTTCTTCCCTTTTTGGTAAAAAGATTTTTAAGGGAAAGGGAGAAGGACGTCGCAAAGGACATTGAAGGTCTTTTTTCGTAATTTCTCTTTTTCTTCTTTTCTTTTTTCTTCTCTTTTTTATTTTTTCTTTTCCCCGCGCGTCCCATTTCCGCGTCGGCGCAGGCGTCGTCTTTTGCAGCGTCGCCGACGCTCTCCCCCGTGAGTGGGGCGCTGTCGCTTTTTATCTCGCCGTCGAGCATGCGGACGATTCTCGTTGAGTACTTCTCTGCAAGCTCGGGGTTGTGAGTTACCATTACGACGAGGCGATCCTTCGATATATCCTTCAGTATATCCATGACCTGGGTGCTCGTCTCGCTGTCCAGCGCTCCCGTCGGCTCGTCGGCAAGGACGATATCGGGGTCGTTTACTATGGCGCGCGCTATTGCGACGCGCTGCATCTGACCGCCCGACATTTCGCCCGGCTTCTTTTTAATCTGCGTCTCAAGGCCCACCGCCGCGAGAGCCTGCTTTGCGCGTCTGCGGCGCTCCTTTTTCGGAACTCCCGAAAGGGACAGGGCAATTTCCACGTTTTGCAGAACAGACTGATGCGGGATAAGATTGTAATTTTGAAATACGAATCCGACGGAATAATTCCTGTAAGCGTCCCAGTCTCTCGACTTGTATTCCTTTGTCGAGCGGCCGTTTATAATCAAATCGCCCTCGGTGTACTTGTCGAGACCGCCTATAATGTTGAGCATTGTCGTTTTTCCGCAGCCCGACGGGCCGAGAATGGAAACGAACTCGCTGTCTCTGAAAGCAAGCGTGATACCCTTCAGAGCGTGTACTGTCGAGTCTCCCGCGGGATAATCCTTCTTTATTCCTCTCAGCTCAAGCATTTTTACCACCTCTTTTGAGTTTTGAGCATATGTTGTTGTTTTTAAAGCGTGTTGAAAATAATATAAAAACGGTATTGAAAGAGTTTTATGACCGAGCTAAATATAGACCTGTAAGTTTATACTAACCTAAAAAACGGAGCGTAATATGTAACGCGGGATAAAAATTTTTCGCGCGGCGCGCGGTGCGAAAAGTTTTGAAAAAAATATATACAATATTACCACAAAATGGGGACGTTTTCAAGTCCGAGAGGAGAGATTCGGAAAGTTTTCGCGCACCTTTTTAAAGCACGCACAGACCCAACACAAAAGTTTTGGCGCACTTTTTTCAAAGTTCGCACGAACTTGTTTCAAAAGTTTTCGCGCGCCTTTTTCAAAAGGCGCCGGGGTCGAGGGGCAGAGCCCCCGTTTTTGGCGTTTCTTTTGCAGCTTTTCTTTGCGCCGACGGCTTCAAAGAAAAGCGTCGGTGAAGTTAGTTTCTGTTAGGATTTTTTTGCAAACTCCCTATTTTCTGCCTCGCCCCTTTACTCAGCGCGAACCGCCCAACGCTTTTTCTTGACTCAAAAGCCGAGAAAAAAGCTTTGCAAAAAGAACGCGTATCGGAGCTTTCGCGCTCTGCGGAGCGCGACGAGGGCTCTGCCCCTCGACCCCGCAAGCTTTTAAAAAAGCTTGAGCAAAACTTTCCGAACGAGTTCGTGCGAACTTTGAAAAAGGCGGGCGAAAACTTTTTGTGTTGGGTAAGTGCGAACTTCGCCGTCCCAAAATATGAATTAACTGTAAAAACAGTAATTTACTGCCGCCAATCTCAAAAAATAACTTTTTTCTCTTGCAATAAAATAAATTTTATATTATCATATATATAAATATCGTCGAACAGGCGTATCTTAATTTTATTTTTTACCCCCTCTTATCTCTTATTCCTCCAAAGCTGCAATGCGGCTCCACACTAAACGACAAAACGTCACATGCGTCACAAATCTCAAGGAGGAGAAATGTTTGGATATGTAAAGCCCTATGTTCCCTCTCTCACCGTGGCGGAATATGAGGTCTACAAGGGCGCGTACTGCGGCGTGTGCCGCGCGATGGGCCGCCTCACCGGACAGCTATCAAGGCTCTCCCTCAGCTATGACATGGCGTTCCTCGCCCTGTTTCGAATGGCGGCGCTCAAAACCCCGT
This sequence comes from uncultured Clostridia bacterium, assembly GCA_947632135.1. Taxonomy (GTDB): domain Bacteria; phylum Bacillota; class Clostridia; order Oscillospirales; family CAG-272; genus RUG14199. The sequence continues at coordinate 9,336 of CANRNZ010000056.1, read as the reverse complement.
CGGCGTTTCGCCGCGCGACATGCGCCGCGCACCCTTTCTCGAAACGCTTTATAATGAACGAAAACGACCAGCTTCTATACTCTGCGGCTGTATCCTCCCTTTTGACACTCGAAAAGCTGAATGACAACGTCGCGGACGAGAGCGGCGCAAAGCGCCTGTCGTCACGCGTTCTGCTTCCGAGCGCAAGACACGCCGCGCGCCGCGCGGGAGACAAATACTCGGTACTTGGGCGCGATATACAAAAACAGCTTGCAAAGCTGTCCGATACCGAAAGGGAAAAACAGCCGTCGATTGACGCCCCTGCGGGAATATTCGCCGAGGCGCTCGGCGACGTGTTCTCGTTTGACGCAGACGGCGACAGCGCCAGAATCTGCCGCGAGATGGGGCGGCGTATCGGTAAAATAATATACGTACTCGACGCCGCGGACGACCTTGAGGGCGACATAAGGGGCGAAAAATACAATTCTCTTGCGTTAATATACAACGACCCATTTGAAAAGGCCTCGGACGCCGAGACGCGCTGCATCTCTGACGACACAAGAGGCTCCTTTCAAAAAGAAAATTCCGAAAATTCCGAAAAACCCGAAAAAAGCGTAAAAAGCGAAGAAAACAAAAAGAAGGCAAAGCCAAAATTAAAAGCCGAAATTGCAGATTCCCTTTTCACCGCCGTCATGCTCGAGCTTGAAAGGGCGCGCTCTGCGCTGTCCCTCGTCGACTCGCCCGAGGTAAAGACTTACGTCTCCGTCGTCGACAATATTTTGAGCTGCGGTATCCCCGCCGAGGCGCGGCGCGTGCTTTACGGCGCAAAGAAAACAGACGACCCCCTGAAATACAGAGTCTGACTTACGGCATACGAAATAAACGAAATAAACGAAATAAACGATACAAACGATACAGTAAAAGCAGAGGAAAAAACGATGAGCGATCCTTATAAGATACTCGGCGTCTCGCCGGACGCGACCGACGAGGAAATCAAAAAGGCGTACCGCGCTCTCGCGGTAAAATATCACCCCGACAACTATGTCGACAATCCCCTGGCCGACCTCGCCGAGGAGAGAATGAAAGAGATAAACGAGGCATACGAGCAAATCCAGAAGGAAAGAGCCTCGGGCGGTCAGCGCTACTCGGGCTCCCGTTCTTCGGGGGGCTCATACTCAGGCTCGTACAATCCCGCCTTCGCCGAGGTAAGGCAGAATATAAACAACGGCAATATGGCCGACGCGGAGCAAATTCTCAACTCTACCCCGTCCGAAAAAAGAAACGCCGAGTGGAACTTTCTGATGGGCTGCGTTCTTCTCAGAAAAGGCAACTACTTTGACGCGCAGAAATACGTCAACACGGCGTGCTACATGGACCCCGGCAACATGGAGTACAAGAATATGCAAAACCAGATGAGAGGACACGCGGGATACCAAGGCAGCCCCTACGCGGGGGGAGCCGACAGCTGCGATTTATGCGACATATGCTCCATGTACATGTGTCTTAACTGTCTTTGCGGCAGAAGGGGCGCATGCTGAGCGGGGAGCACAATAAACGGGGAGCATAACAGACAGAATGAATAAAAGAGTAAACAAAAATTTCGAGAACACAAAAAAAACCGCGCTCTCGGGCATCATAACGGCGCTGTGTGTCGTAATAATGTACGTCGGCTCCGCAAGCGGCATCGGAGACCTTCTTGCGGTATCGGTATCGGCGCTTCTCATAGTTTTCGCGGTAATAGAAACGGGCGGTATCTTCCCGTGGCTGATATGGGCTGTCACGGGAGTCATATGCTTTTTCTTTCTGCCCGACAAATACTCTGCGCTTGAATTTATTCTTTTCGGCGGGATTTACCCGATGATAAAGTCGCGCCTTGAAAGGTTCCCGCCGTTCATAGCGTACGCGATGAAGCTGCTTTATTTCAATCTCGCTTTCACAGCAAGCATACTTATCGCAAAATATTTACTTACCTCAATCGACATCGGGTTCGAGGTAAAAATCGTCTCATATATCTTCGCAAACATATTTTTCATTATTTCCGACGTGTGGCTCTCGCTCATGATATCGGTCTATATGGCAAAAATAAGACCGAAAATAAAACGCTCGAAATAAGAAAATAATTATATATATAAAACAAAAATAAAAAAGAGATAAATTTGATTTTTAAGAAAGGCATTAAAGTAATGAAAAGATTTATCGCCGCACTTCTGTGTGTTATTATCCTCCTTTGCGCCGCCTCGTGCGAAATAGGAAAGGACGGCGCAGACGCCGAAAACGGGGAAAGCGAGTCCTCGTACGTCAGCGCCGAGGACGCCGCAAAGGTCGTCGTCGGAACAGGAGGCTACTCCGTGACCCTTGCCGAGTTCCGCTGTCTGTTCAACACCGTATACAACCAATGGCTCTCAAGCTGGCAGAGCGCTTACGGAAGCGAGTACTCAACGTACCTTTCCTCCATGCTCGGCTTCGACATCTCAAAGCCCCTGAAGGAGCAAATGCTGACCGACAGCTCGCAGACATATCTCGAATACTTTATTTCCAGAACGAAGCAGCAGGCAAAGACAATGCTCCTCCTTTGCGAGTGGGCAGACGAAAACGGCGTCTCCCTGAGTGACAGCGACCTTCAATCGGTAGAAAGCGACGTTTCCTCCTATGTAACGGCGGCAAGCGCAAACGATCAGACGATAGCCGAGCTTCTCGGCGATTCGATGGGAGTTATCACTGAGGACGTGATAAGGGAGTACAGGAAAAAGGACATGCTCGCGCAGAAAGCCGCGAACAAGCTCATGGAAACCTACAAGTTCTCCGACGAGGAAATCGACGAGGAATTTAACGAGAATCTCACGAACTACGGATACGTCGACTTTCTTGTATACACCTTCAGCAAGAGCGACAGCGTTTCCGCAGAAAGCGCAAAAAAATACGCCGAGGAGCTCTCGGCGGTAAAGAGCGCCGACGAATTTAAGTCCTACGTCGAAAACTACTACAGAAATATTCTGAACGCGGGAAAGACTGCGATTGCGGCGTTCGATCCCTCGACTCTTGAAAAGAACAACGTCACGTACGCTGAGGACACCGACTACCTTGAATGGATGTTCAAGGAAGGAAAGGTCGGCGAGTGCTTCGTATCCTCCGACGACGAGAACGCGGCCTACAGCGTTTTCTTCCTGCTTTCGGAGCCGGGCGAGAACGAATACGACCTCAAAAACGTGCGCCACATTCTCTTTAAAACCTCGAGCTACGACACGGCGGAAGAGGCAAAAGCCGAAGCGGAAAGGGTTTACGGAATATTCAAGGAGGACCCGACGGAGGATAACTTCGCAAAGCTCGCAAACGAATACAGCGAGGACAGAGCCTCCGAGGACGCCGAAAAGACTGACGGCGGGCTTATCGAGGACATCGACTACGGACAGCTCGTCAGCGAATTTGAAGACTGGGCGTTTGACGATGCAAGACAGCCCGGGGACACCGATATAATCCGCACGACCTACGGCTATCACATAATGTACTTTTCGGGAAACGGCGAGCACGTCAGAAAGGGACACGACAACGCGCTCTACGAGCTGACCCGTATATCCTACAACGCCGACCTCGAAAGAATAGAAAACGACCACGAGGTGACGTACGACGACGCTGTTCTCGAGCTTATGAACGTATAAAACTTATAAAAAGCATAAAAACGCGGGAGACCGAAACGGCGCGGCGGCAGAACAGTGTTCTGCCGCCGCGCGTCGCTTTTCTGTTTTTTCTCGGTTGGTTTTCTCTGATTTAAATCGATTCAGTCTACAAAGTCAAACTCGAACTCAAACATGCGGACCGTATCCCCCTCGCGGCACCCTGACTCCCTCAGCATATCTATTATGCCGTTTTTGTTCAGCTGTCTCTCAAAGTACATAAGAGACTCCCTGTCGGAGAAATTGATTCTGCCGCACAAAAGCTCAAGCCACCTACCGCTGACGTCAAACACGCCCGCGCCGTCGCGCTTTATAACGGTGTCCGCGGGAGACGGGGGAGACGCGTACCCGTCCGTCCCGACAGCCTCCGCCTCGTAGACCGTGATGGGAGGAAGCTTTGAGAGCATTTCCTCTGTCTTATTTATAAGAGCCCTCGTGTTTTCACCCGTGGCGGCGGATATGAGTACCGTCTCGTATCCGCGTTTTTTCATTTCGTCAATAAATTCCGCCACCTCGTCGGAGGAGGGGTCGCCGAGAATATCGCACTTGTTTGCCGCGATAATTCTCGGGCGCTCGTAAAGAGCGCGGGAGAACTTGCAAAGCTCCGCGTCAATCGTTTCAAAATCCTCAAGGGGGCTCCTGCCCTCGACGCACGCGATATCAACCACCTGTATCAGCATACGGCATCGGTCGACATGTCTTAAAAAGTCGTGCCCGAGTCCCGCGCCGTCCGACGCGCCCTCGATAAGTCCCGGTATGTCCGCCATAACAAAGCCTCCGTCGCCGTGGGTACGCACTACACCGAGAGACGGCTCAAGAGTTGTAAAATGATATTCGGCAACCTTCGGCCTTGCCTCGGACACCGCCGCAAGAAGGGACGACTTGCCGGCTGACGGAAGCCCCACAAGCCCGACGTCGGCTATCATTTTAAGCTCTAATATTATCTCGCGCTCCTCGCCCGGTATGCCGTTTTTCGCAAAATTCGGCACCTGCCTTGTCGGGGTCGCAAAATGCTTGTTGCCAAAGCCGCCCTTGCCCCCCTTGCAGAGAACAAAATCACCGCAGCCCGACATGTCCTTTATAATCCTGCCGCTTGCCGCGTCGCGAATGAGAGTCCCCGCGGGAACCTTTATCACAACGTCCTCGCCGTTCTTGCCGTGGCACTTTCCGCCCTCTCCCGCGCCGCCGTTCTGAGCGACGAATTTTCTCTTGTACCTGAACGAAAGCAGGGTGTTTGAGCCGGGGTCGATTCTGAATACGACGCTGCCGCCGCTTCCGCCGTCGCCGCCGTCGGGGCCGCCCTTCGCAACGTACTTTTCGCGTCTGAAGGAGACGCAGCCGTTCCCGCCGTCCCCCGCTTTTACGTATATTTTTATTTTATCTATAAACATGGAATTCAGTCTCCCCCGAGGGCTCTGCCGCGCCGCCACGCCTCGTAATTTTCTATTGTGCCCTCGATGACACTCATCGCCTTGTCCTTTTCGTACATCTCCTTTACAACGGTCTTTGCGTTTTCAAGCTGCTTGTATACGGAAAAGAAGTGGCGTATTTCCTCAAACACATGGCTCGGCAGCTGACTTGCCACGGCGTAGGAATTGTACACCGGGTCCGAAAAAGGAATAGCTATTATTTTCTCGTCGAGCGCTCCGCCGTCGGTCATCATTATGACTCCTATCGGATAGCACCTGACGAGAGTCATCGGCGCTATCGGCTCCGTGCAGAGAACGAGCACGTCGAGCGGGTCGCCGTCGTCCGCAAGAGTTCTCGGTATAAAGCCGTAGTTTGCGGGATAGTGGGTCGCCGTGTGAAGTATGCGGTCAAGCCTCAGTATTCCCGTTTCCTTGTCAATCTCATATTTGTTGCGGCTGCCCTTTGATATTTCAATCACGGCGTAAAAATCGCCCGGCGCAATACGCTCCTTTGCAATGTCATGTAATATATTCATTTTCCGATGCCCCCTGTCAAATCCGCTCGCGCGGCACGAGCGCCAAACGTCGTGTCGGCTTTTAAAGCGGCAAGGTAATTATACAATATCCGAACCGTCTTTTCAATATAATTCAATATAAAATTAAATTTTATAATATATTATTGCGTGTGAAATAATATGTAAGGCCCTATCGCGGCGCGCAGTATAAAACGGCGCTCTAAAGCGCGTCATGCGCCGCCCCTTGGCGTATAAAGCGTATAATTGTAACACAACGGAAACCTTTTGGCTCTGTTTTAATGTATAAATATAACAATTTCACAAATGATTTTAGCGTACTTAACAGCCAAAACGTCAAAATTCAAAAACACTATTGATTTTAAGCCAATAATTTGATATACTGTTGGAAAGCGGATATAAGCTTTTTGATTCCGTTTACACATTTTTATATTTTCACTTTTTACACTTTTTACACTTTTTACTTAATTCACTCTTATATTTATATTATTATACGGGAGAACAACATGATCACACGCGATATTACAGTAAAAAACAGCGTAGGTCTTCACGCAAGACCGGCGACCTTCTTCATTCAGATGGCAAATTCTTTTAATTGCTCGCTGTTTGTTGAAAGAGAAGACCGCAGAGTAAACGCAAAAAGCCTCCTCGGAGTTCTCTCCCTCGGTGTTGTAAAGGGCACTCAGATAACTCTTGCCGCAGACGGTCCCGACGAGGAAAACGCTATAAAGGCGCTTGTGAATCTTATAGAGAACGAACTCGACGATTGACTTATATTATGCTGTAGCCGTCCTTTTGGACGGCTATTTTAGCATAGAGCGAAGACACAGCGCGAAAGTTTTCGCGCTTTGTTCGCACTCGCCCATCGGAAAGTTTTGGTCCACCTTTTTCAAAAGCTTGACCAAAACTTTTGTGTTGGGTCTGTGCGAAGATTAAAATAAGCAAAAAAGAAAGGGGAGCCGTTATGGAAAAACCTATAGTAAATAATATCGAATTCCTCAGGTCAAAAGCCGCTTCCCTCCCAAGACTCCCCGGCGTCTATATTATGGAAAACCGAGCGGGAGAAGTCATTTACGTCGGTAAATCCCGCTCGCTGAGAGACCGCGTCAGCCAATACTTCCACGGCTCTCATGACATAAAAACGGAAAAAATGGCGTCGAGCGTCAATAATTTCAGATTCATCGTCTGCAATACCGAAATGGACGCCCTGATTCTCGAAAACGACCTTATTAAAAAACATACGCCAAGATATAATATCCTCCTCAAGGACTCTAAATCATACCCGTATATCAAAGTGACAAACGACCCCTTCCCCCGTATCGTTATGACAAGAAAAAAATCGGACGGCGGAAAATATTTCGGCCCGTACTCGGGCACGGGTGTAATATTCGATATTATCTCAACCCTCGAGAGAACCCTCGGCATACCCTCCTGCAAACGCTCCTTTCCGAAGGATATCGGAAAATCAAGACCGTGCGTGTACAGGCAGATAGGCAGATGCTGCGGCGTCTGCGCGGGGGACGTGGACGAGGCGGAATATAAAAAAATCATCGACTGCGCCGTAAGTATCCTGCGCGGCAACATAAAGGACGCCGTGCGGGAGCTTGAGGAAAGAATGTATCTCGCGTCGTCGCGCGAGCGCTTCGAGGAGGCGGCGCGGTGCCGCGACAGTATTGAGGCGCTGAAAAAGCTCGCCGAAAAGCGGAAGGTCACCTCCCTCTCCGCCGGCGGGGAGTACGACGTTATCGCGCTCGCAAGCTCGGCGGAAAATCGCTGCGCCGCGGTCTTCTATATAAGGGACGGTATAATTTCCGACAGCGAGCAGTTTATTTTCGGCGCGGACGAAATAACAGGCTACATTACAAAGAACGAAGCCGACGTCTCCCCCGTCGGGCAGGAAAACTCGGACGTCTTTGACAGCGGGGACTTCCCACTGTCCGCATTTATCGTAAACCTTTATATGGGACGCGAGTATATTCCGAAGGAGATACTGCTGTCCTTTGATATGCCGAGCTCCGAGCGCGCTCTCGTCGAGGAGTACCTGACAAAGAGAGCGGGCAGGCGCGTGACTCTTAAAACGCCGATAAAGGGAGAGCTTCGCCGCCTGTGCGATATGGCGGAAAACGACGCCGTGCGCCACTTTGAGAGCCGAAAGGTCAGAGCGGACGCAAACGAGCGCGTTCTCGCATCTCTTGCCTCATCTCTCGGGCTTGAGGTTTTGCCCGAGAGAATAGAGTGCTACGACATATCGAATCTCGGCGACGAGTTTATAACGGCGGGCATGATAGTCTTTGAGGACGGAAAATTCAAAAAAAGCGACTACAGATACTTCAGAATAAAGTCGACAGAAACAAATGACGACTACGCTTCAATGAGGGAGGCTCTCAAACGCAGGCTCTCCGAGCTTGCGGGAAAGGACGAGTCCTTTTCAAGGGAGCCTGATTTAATACTGCTCGACGGCGGCACGTCTCACGTCTCGGTAGTCAGAGAGGTGTGCCAAAGGGCGGGGCTTGAAATCCCCGTATTCGGAATGGTAAAGGACAGCCACCATAAAACAAGAACAATAGTCAGCGACGCCGAGGAAATAAGCATCGCAAACGACATGCCGCTCTTTCAGTTTATTTATAAGCTGCAAGAGGAGGTCCACCGATTCACAGTCGGAAAGATGAAAGCGGCAAAGCTCAAAACGCTGAAAACCTCCGGGCTTGAAAAGATAAAGGGCATCGGACCCGCGAAGGCAAAGGAGCTGCTGCTTTCAATGGGCTCAGTTCAAAAAATAGCGTCCGCGACGGCAGAGGAGCTTTCGGCAGTACCGAAGATAAGCCGCGCCGACGCCGACGCCGTCGTAAAATACTTCGCGGATAAAAGAGCGAATACGGCGGATAAAAAGGCGGATAAAGATAAAAAAGAGAAATAAGATAATTAAAAATACAAAAAAGGCAGAGTAAAAATAATGAGAATAATAACCGGAACGGCGCGCGGACTGCGGCTCGAAACGCCCGAGGGCAGCGATACAAGACCGACGGCGGACAGAGTAAAAGAGGCGCTTTTTTCAATGCTGCATTTCGATATCGAATCGCGGCGCGTCCTCGACCTTTTTGCAGGCAGCGGACAGCTCGGTCTTGAGGCGCTGAGCCAAGGGGCTGCCCTCGCGGTCTTTACGGACGTTTCCCGCGAGTGCGTCGACGTGATACTTCGAAACGCGGCGAAAACGAAGCTGAAGGACAGGTGCCGCGTAAGCGTCCATGATTATAAAAACTATCTCAAGGGCGCCGCGGGACGTGAAAAATTTCACATAATATTTCTCGACCCGCCGTACAACACGTCGTGCATGAAGGACGCGCTCGAGCTCATTGTAAAATACGGCGTTTTAGAGGACGGCGGCGTCATCGTATGCGAGACAGACACGGAGCTTGCCGAGAGAAAGCGGAGAAAAGGCGAGAGCGAGCCCGACGACGGCGAGCTTGTGTTGAAGGACGTGTTTTGCGGGGACGCGGAGCTCATGTCGCTTTTTGAGATAAAGAGGACGCAGAGGTACGGCAGGACAAGGCTCACGCTGTTAAGAATAAAAGATTTTCAAAATTAGCGTAAGACCGACGGAAAGTTTCTCACATTGTTCGCACTCGCCCATCGGAAAGTTTTGGTCAAGCTTTTTCAAAAGCTTGCAGGGTCGAGGGGCAGAGCCCTCGTCGCGCTCCGCAGAGCGCGAAAGCTCCGATACGCGTTCTTTTTGCAAAGCTTTTT
>CANRNZ010000055.1 GCA_947632135.1 uncultured Clostridia bacterium | reverse complement strand
TCAAACGACTTTTCCTTTTGGAACAAGCGGCGGAGCTTGTAATGTATACTATTGAAGCGAACGCCCCTTGTGAGCAAAATGACAAACAGGAGTGATAAAACTTTAGTATACCGCTTTGTCATAAGAGCCGACGTCTGAGCTTTCACGGGACATATATCTACGGAGACAGTCAGTGGAAAGACCTTTTGACAGAGTATAACGGTGAGACAGTAACATATGACGCTATTGGTAATCCGCTACAGAGGACTCAAGAAGGCTGTCAGCACTCTTTCATTTCTATTTATGCTGATGTTTTTATGCTGATGCTTTTGCGGCAGAAAGAAAATTATTATGAAAAAAACAAACAATATTTTTTCCCCTGTTTTGAAATCTGTGAGTATTATATCAGTTTTGTTAAAAATTGTGTCCGTACCAATCGGAATCATCAATGCTAAACTAATGGCAAATGTAGTAAGCGCAGCAACAGCAGGTGACTATAAAAGCGTTTTAAAAAACAGCTTGTTTATTTTAACCGTTCTCTTGATTGTAAAAATATTTGATCTTATAACAGGTTATATGTACCAAAAGAAAATATCAGATTCTCTTCATAAATGCAAGATGCTTCTATACGAACGGTATCTGTCATCTCCGCTTAATGTTTTATATCAATCTACTGTTGGTGAAACAAATATATTGTTGAACAGCGATTTCGAAACAATTACCCAAAAATATATTAGTTTGTATCCTACCGTTGTTTCTACAATTGTTACTGTTATATCATATTTGACATATTTGTGCATTCAGTCCCCAATACTTGCACTTGTAATGATGGTCATTTCTTTCGTTCAGATTATTCCGCCATTGTTTGTTAAGTTGTTCTGTGAAAAATTGGATACAAACAACAAAGATATGGAGGGACAGATTTCAAACTGTGCATTGGAGTGTTATAACGGTTTTGCAACAATCAAACTGTTTAATCTCAGTAATTGGTGTTTAGAACGTATGAGGGACTTGCATTTCAAAATGTGGAGAATTGCAAATAAACTTCAAGCCACATACCGCGCACAGACTGCCATATCGGGTATCATTTCAAATGTATTGACTTATGGTACATACGCAATTGTCGGATTGTTTGTAATTACTGAGTATATTACTGTAGATTCCGGAATACAGGCTATTGCTCTGTCCAAAAGTCTGTATGCAGCGGTCGGTTCAATTTTAGGTTTAATCCCAAACTTTGCTCTTGTTCGTACCGCGGAAAAAAGAATGCTCAGTTTTTTGGGAGAAAGGAATCAAAACACTAAAGAGCTTTCAAATAATTTGTGTATACAGTTTAAGAATATCTCCTGCTCCTTAGGTGAAAAGCGAATATTTGATAAGGTGAATTTTAGTATCAACTCCAATAATATCACCGTATTCAAAGGTGAAAACGGTATAGGAAAATCCACAATAGTAAAATTGGCACTGGGTATGGTGGATTACAATGAGGGAGATATATGTATAGGAGGAATATCCCCCAAACAAATCGATTATAAAAATTTTCCGCACAAAATATTTTATTTGACACAAGACGACCCCGCTTATAATTTAACTCCGGGTGAACTGTTCAGTATGATTCTCGGCGATGTTAATTCAAAAAAAGCATTTGCATTTTTAGATATGTTTAATACAGGCGAGCAGATATTATCACAGACGATAAATAGTTTATCCGGCGGTGAAAGGAAAAAAGTGTTTCTTTCATTGGCATTTGCTTGCGAGCCTCAATTAATGATCTTGGATGAACCGACAAATTCCCTTGACAGAGACGGCTGTGATGTTCTGAACAAACTGCTTCGCAGCCGCAATGGCGGAACTGTTATTATAACGCACGAGAAAGAAACGGCGGATTTAGCATCAACAGTTTACCATGTTCGGGAAAGGCAGGTAATAAATGAAAAGTAAGATATATAAAGATGCCTTTAAATTTTTGTGGATCCCGATTTTACTTGATGCAATAATTTCAAGTCTCGGAGGGGTTCTGTCCGTTTTTTCTTCCGACATATTAGGAAAATTTACAGATGCAATTTTTTTGCTTGATATTTCTGCCGGACTTGAGAATGTATTTTCATTAGCTTTAGCACTTGCGATAACAGTTTTGGTTATTCCCGTAATTTATTACATTGAAGATATAATACTTGTTAAATGCTCCCTGTCTCACGATAGAACTGTATTGTCAAGATTTCTCAAAAAAGATTTTATGCCCGCTTCAAAAATAGAAGCGGGTGATATGCTCGGAAGGCTTGACGAAGATCCAAACGAGTTGAGACAAGAGCTAAACAATGTTATATCATCAGGTTTTGCCATTCCTATTACGCTTATTTATCTTCTTATAAATGTTCTTAATATAAGCATCGTTTATACTGTTATAATGGTTTTGGTTTCATTAGTGAAGTTTATAGTTCCGATACTGACAAACAAGTATGTGCAGAAATATCACAAGGAAGATAAAGAATATGTATCAAGAGTTCATTCTTATGAAACTGAGATATGCGAAAGACCGTGTAATGCTATTTTTATGGGACTTGGAGAAAAGTATTTAGGTTTTCTTGATAAACTTTATCGTTCGTTTTTTCAAAACACGAAGAAAAAGAGCATTCGTCTTTCTGTTGTCTCCGGTTCAGTAAACTCATTTGTTGATACCGTTTGTATGTTGAGCGTTTTGCTTGCAGGTGCATTTCTTGCAGCAAAAGCCACTATTTCTGTAGGTTCAATAACCGCCATGTTGGGATATTTCTCTGTTCTTAATTCCGTTATCGGCAGTGTTAATTATATTATACGTGAAATTCCTATAGTGGACAATCTTGCAGAAAGACTTACTTTCTTTTACACTGATGAAGAAAGAACCGAAGGCGAACATATAAATACATTTGATAGCCTTTCTGTTTCACAGCTAAGCTTTTCATATGGCGATAAACAGGTTATAAAATCCGTGTCTTTTTCCGCAAATAAGGGGGATAAGATTGCAATATGCGGTAATAACGGAAGCGGAAAATCAACGCTTGTAAAAATACTGTTAGGGCTTCTCAGCGGTTATAACGGAACAATAAAAATCAATGATAGGGATTTGTCAGAGATAAGTATTGCTGACCTTCGTAAGATTGTTGCCTATGCCCCGCAAGATACGTATTTGTTTAGGGGTACTGTTTTGGAAAATATTAAAATTGCAAATCCTATAGTCGATGATCTGACTATAGAAAAGCTGCTGAACAGATTTGAAATATCTTATCTTTATAATCGTGAGATTACTTGCGGCGGCAACGAATTGTCCGGAGGCGAAAAACAAAAAATATCGCTGATTCGTGCAATTGTAAAAGATCCGCTTGTTATTTTTATGGATGAGCCGGAGAATAACTTGGACTCTTCAGCGATGACAACAGTTGAGAGATTTATTCGCAACAGTGACAAAACAATTGTATTTATATCGCATAGTCCTTTGCTCATTGAGCGTGCGGATAAACGAATAATACTTGAATCAAACAAATAATTCCTTTATAAGCATTAGGAGGCAGCGGTCTATATTATAGCTAAAGGAAATAGTATACCCCTTCCTCTTAAATGAAAATAAGATGTTGACAGTAATTTTTTTGACAAGAAATGAGGCGCTTTATGAAAAGAAGAACCGAGGGAAAAAAACGGCACGAGTTAATAAAAAATTTTAATTTTATAATAAAGCTGATTTGGAAAACAAATCCTAAATTCATGCTTATAAAATTTCTAACCCTATTAGTGCAGACAATAACGCCGTTTATTTTTATCATATTTCCAAAGTTTATTGTTGACGCCATAGTGGAACAGCGCAGTTGGGATTATGTGCTTTTTTTAATTCTTTCCATGTGCGGCTGCTTTGCGTTAACAACTGTTATCAGCATATTTACAAGCACTTACATTGAAAAACACGCCGGGCTCATACAATTTGATTTGATTAAGATTTTTGGCAAAAAAGTCATGGATTTAGACTATGAGGATTTGGAAAGCCCCGCGATACTTGATATGTTTGAGAAAACAAAATCAGGATTTGATTTGTACGGTTTTTTTGATAAATTAGTGTCGGTTGTTTCAAATGTTTTGTCACTTATAGGATATGCCGCTATTCTTTTTACATATAGTTGGATTATGCTGACGATAGTATTTTTTGTCGTTATCGTAAATTTATTTTGCAATAAGCAAAAAAACAAATATTACTATCGAATGAGAGAAGAAGCCGCTCCCATCAACCGTAAATTTTCTTATCTTTCCAATTTGATGCTCGGTTTTGATTATGCGAAAGAAATCAAAGTAAATCAGTTGTCTGCATATATTTGCGAAAAGTATGATTCTAACTTATCGGGATTTAAAAAAATTCTTGCAAAACTATATCGAAAATTGCTTTTACTTACAGGTATAGGCTCGTTTACATCACTGCTTCAAACGTTGGCGCTGTATCTGTCGGTTTCTTATTCCGCTTTGAGAGGCAGCATTACTGTCGGCGACTTTTCGATGTACATTTCTTCCATTTCCGCTGCGTCAAGCTGTCTTTTGCAAATTGTCACCTCATTTGTCGACATCAATCAAGATATGAAGTATGCTACCGATATGAGATTGTTTTTCGAGATAGAGCGGAAATCCGAAAAAGGCGGGGTAATCCCCGAGATATCGGGCGGCAATATTGAACTTACTTTCGATAACGTGTCATTCCGTTATCCGGGAACGGACAAATGGATACTTAAAAATTTGAGCTTTTGCGTACGAAACGGTGAAAAAATCTCTATTGTCGGAAAAAACGGCTCGGGAAAAACAACGATGATTAAGTTGATTCTTCGTCTGTATGACCCGACTGAGGGAACCATATTACTAAACGGTAAGGATATCAAATCATACAGTTATTCCGAATATATGGATTTATTTGCGCCGGTGCTTCAGGATTTTAAGATTTTTGCATTTTCATGCAAGGAAAACGTAGTCTTTGACCGACCGTACAATGAAGAAAAGCTTTATAGAGCTCTTTATGACAGCGGGCTTGAAGAAAAGATAAAGAATTTACCCGATGGAGTGATGACGTCGATATATAAACTGTTTGATGAAAACGGAGTGGAATTTTCAGGCGGCGAAAATCAAAAACTTGCGGTAGCGAGGGCGATTTATAAAGATTCCCCTATTATTCTGCTTGATGAACCGACGGCAAATTTGGACCCTATTGCGGAATATGACATATACATGATGATTTATAAAATGCTTGAGAACAAAACATCGTTTTTCGTTTCCCACCGTTTGGCATCATGTCGTTTTTGCGACCGAATTTTCTTGATTCATGAAGGAAAACTTGCCGCGGACGGAAGTCATGATACGCTTATAAAAACATGTCCGCTGTACAAGGAAATGTTTGATAAACAGGCGCAGTTTTATACAGCATAAAGGATGACTATATATTGCAGTAAGTCAGTAAAAGAGACAAGCAAAGCATTGACGGTCGGCGTTATGTTGATTTTGTTTTCTATATATTTTTAATTTAAAAATAGTTAAAATTTCAGTATAGGTATTTATTTTTTCAAAAATGTATGATATATTATATTCGTCAGGCGGAGATATATATTCCGCTTGGCGAAAATATCGGGGGGTGTAGCTCAGCTGGGAGAGCGATGCGTTCGCAACGCATAGGTCATGGGTTCGAGTCCCACCATCTCCACCAAGAAAAGGGCGATTGCAAAAGCAACCGCCCTTTTCTTGGCAAATAACCGTAATTTTGATACAAATGCCCCCTTTGCAAGAGGGGGCAGAATTGTCTCAGAGGGGTTCACTTATTCACATACTTTTTCGTTATTGCCGAAACATCTCGTCGCCGTGTTCGTCTAATAAGGCATTTTCGTCACAATAAAAATCAAAATCGTAAAATAATGATTTTTTCACGGCATCTATAGAATCGAAACAGCTTACTGTATTTACCGAAGTCCAAATTTCGCTTCGCACGTCAAACGCTTCGACATACAGCAGGAAAACATCATCCTGCTTTAGAACCTTTGCTCTTTCCTCCCCGCTAAAATCAAACCATACATAATCATAATCCCCCGGTTCGACCCCGGCATATTTAAATTGTTCATATTTTTGTTTATCTTTTTGTTTGTCGACTTGGCGCATAATTTTACCTGCTTTTGTACCAAAGAAAAACATGAGCAATCCAATCAAAAGTTCAGATATAATAAAAAAGATGAAGTAATGCCAATCGTATGAGGAAAATTCGTAAATTTCTTTATCATTTATGATAGCGGCAGTTACAAAGATGTTAACAAAGAGTATAATTACCATAACGACAGTTAGTGATAGGTATATCCGGTATCGCGGCGGAAGCGGAAATTTTGATTTTTTCATGATTACCAGCCTGTAATTTTCCCGTATTTCTTTTCGAGGCTTTCCATAAAACGGGAATGGGTGCAATCTTCTAACCCCAATATGTCCCCGAGCCAATAGCGGGAAGATTTCCAAAGAGCTTTTACTTCCTCGCTTGCTTGATACCTGTTTCCCGTTTGTACAAGCAATCCTTGCGCAATCAATGAGCGAATTGCCGTGTCAATTCGCTCTTGATTGAGAACAAACCGATGATAATTGTCAAGCCATCCACACATTTCTTTCTCAGTAAAATGATCTGCGGCTTTGTTTTTACCATACACAACATAGTCCAAAATGCAGTATTCTTCGTACGTCATAAAAATTCCCCACCCCTCCTTTTTCATCGTAATCGCAACGGTTTAACAATAAATCGTTAATGAAATTAAGCGCCGCAACTTTGTATCAAAATTGCGGCGCTTTTTTGGCAAATGACTCTAATTTTGATACAAATGACCCCCTTTTTGATTTGAGGGGAACAAAACAGGCAAGAGGTCATTTTTTCCTGTAGCTAAAAATGTTCTATTACAGTCAATTTTGTTGGTCGGCTTTGCTCCATTCGTAGATTTTATTAATATCGCTTGATGATATGAGCCATAAGCCGTAAATTTTTCCGTCAACTGTTTTAATCTTTACCTTGTAACCGGAACCCCCACGAACACCGATATATTTTTTATGTGACAATGATTTTATGTATTTTCGATAAAATGCACATGAACCTGAATGGACAAACCAATTCTCGGAAGTGTAAGTGACAGAACCTTTGAAAAGCGGTTTTGCATTTACGTCGTTAAATTGAATATCAAATAGTTCCTCCTGTAATTTAATCATACGAGTAAAGCGAAGAATATATAGTGCGCTACACAGAAAACTCAGCCCACCTATCAAAAAGGGAACTAACGAAAGCAACATATCATAAGCCAGCACGTCGTAAAAGATGGCAACAATGAAAAAAAGAAGAGCAATAGGTAAAGCTATTCCTAAACAAAGGAAAAAGTTCCTCTTCAAATATATACGAATATAATAGTTTTGTCGATTTTGCATATTGCCTCCTTGATGCATAAGCAAAGGAAAAAGGGTGCTTTTCAATGGTAGTGTATCACATTTTTAATTGATTTGCAAATTCTTTCACCGCAAATCTGCTTATGGTGATTATTGTCAGGATAGTCAGCGCAATAATTCAACAATTACCCCCAATAATCTAACGATTATTTAAAAAGTAAACGATTCCTCCCATAAATTCAACGGTTACTAATCTTTCAACGATTGCCCGCTTGAAAACAGCCGAAAAAGAGGATGGAAACGGGAGCATTTTGATTCGCTGGTGGCGAAAAAATCTTAAGCGCACGGACACCGAAAGCGGCGAAAAGCCCTGTTTTCAAGCCTTTTTCGGGCATAAAGCAAGAACCCCTAACTTCGATACGCTTTGTATCAAAATTAGGGTTCTTATTTGGCGGAGAAGGAGAGATTTGAACTCTCGCGACGGTTACCCGCCCTACACCCTTAGCAGGGGCGCCTCTTCGGCCTCTTGAGTACTTCTCCAAAACAAGTGAAAGCCGTTTCTTTTTCACTTGCCATGATATTATATAGTAAAATATCCGATTTGTCAATAGTTTTTATTCCGTTTTCAAAAAATGCCGAGCTTTGGCTTTCGGTATTTTTTGTGTTTTTAAGCATTTGAAATTATTTCAAAAGTATTCGTGCGTTTTACGATTTAAAATAATAATTTCAATATTTTTAATACTTTTAATACTTTTAATACTTCGAAAGAAATTCTTAAACAATTCTTAATGATTCTTAATGCGCCGCAATCTTGTTTTTTATCTCTTTTTGTTTTACAATATACAAAAGGAAAATAAAAGGGAAACAAAAGTGAAATAAAAAAAGAAAAACAGATAACGGAGGCGGTACGATGTATAACATTCTTGTATGCGACGACGAGCGGGATATTGTTTCCGCTCTCAAAATATATCTTGAGTCCGAGGGCTACGGAGTTGTCACCGCGTACAACGGCAGAGAAGCGCTCGACGCCGTAAAAAACGGCGGGATAGACCTTGTGCTGATGGACATAATGATGCCCGAAACGGACGGGGTCAGCGCCATGATATCCATGAGAGAGCACAGCAACGTCCCCGTGATACTTTTGACCGCAAAGAGCGAGGACAGCGATAAAATTTTGGGGCTCAATGTCGGTGCGGACGACTACATAACAAAGCCGTTCAACCCCGTCGAGGTTCTCGCGCGCGTAAGAGCCCAGCTCAGGCGGTATATGACGCTCGGCGCGTCCTCGTCGTCCGACGCGGAAAGCGAGGGAAAGGACGTAATTCGTGTCGGCCCCGTTGAGCTTGACGACAGAAGAAAAATTGTTTTGTCATACGGGGAAAAGGTGAGCCTTACGCCGACAGAGTACGAAATTTTAAAGCTGCTCGTAAGTCACCCCGGCGAGGTCTTTTCCCCGAAAAGCATTTACACAAACGTATGGAACGACAGCCCGTTCGGCGCCGAGTCCACCGTCGCGGTGCATATACGTCACCTCAGAGAGAAAATCGAAATAAATCCTGCCGAGCCCGAGCATTTGAAGGTCGTGTGGGGGCAGGGCTACAAATTTACGGAGTGAGATGTGAAAATGGAAAGCAAAACCAAAAAAATAAGAGGCAGCCTTGCGGCGCGGTTTGCGGCGTTTATTCTTTCCGCGCTGACGCTGTTTTCGTGCGCGGCGCTTCTTTTATGCGCTCTTGTTATGTCCGGCGCGGACTTCTACACGAGCTCCTTTGCCCGAATCGAAAGGCACGCCTACAACACCTGTCTTTCGAGGTATGCGAAAAATATATTAAACGAAATCGCGTCATTAAACGATGTTGAGGAAATAGAGGACGAGTTTCCGAACGTCTGCTTTGAGGCGAGAAATCTTTCCGACAACTCGCTTATCATGGAGAACCTTGACGACGGCCCTTGGGCGCACAGCTACACCGATACAATCCACGTATACGGCTGCCGATTTGACGACGGACAGCTTGTATATGACGGTGAAAGCGATACTTTAATCGAGGTCACTGTCCACGAGAGGAGCCGATTTGAGCAGTTTGAAGCTCTTGCGCTTTGCGAGCGCTTTCTGGAGCCGCTGTACAACGCGAGATACCGTATAATAATCGCGTCCGCGGCGCTCGGCTTTTTGTTCGTTCTCTTTTTCTCGTTTCTCATGGCGTCGGCGGGGTACAGAAAAGGCTCTGAAAATCCCGCGCCGAGCTTTCTCGAAAAGGTGCCGTTCGACCTTTTATCCGCTCTGTTTGCCGCGGCGGTCGTTTTTCAGCTGTTATTTCTCGACGAGATCGTATTCAGGGGAGCATACAGCAGCATCATAGGAATGAATGCCGCTCTCGCCGTCGCGTTGGTGTTTGCTTTTGCGGCGTTTGACGTGGTTTGCTTTCTTGTGTATTCCATGAGCTTTGCGGTGCGCTGCAAGTGTCATATTCTTATTAAGGGCTGCCTTTTGTATATCATTCCGTCTTTTATATGGAGAAAGCTGAAACGGGTAAGATATGTGATAAAAAGCGTGATTTTGGGCATACCGCATGTTTTCCGCTGTGTCGTCGGGGTCGTTGTGTTTTTTGCGCTCGACCTTGTCTCATGGATTATCACGTATGACGCCGATTTCCCGATTTTACCGATTGTCATGTTTATATCGACTCTTGTTTTCGTTGTATGGACGGCTCTCATGATGAGGCGAATCGAGAGGGGCGGCAGAGAAATATCGAACGGGAACCTCGGCTACAGGGTCGACCTTTCGTATATGCCGACCGATTTTCGCCGTCACGCGGAAAATCTCAACAGAATAGGCGACGGGCTCTCGCTTGCGGTCGAGGAAAAGATGAAAAGCGAGAGGCTGAAAACCGAGCTTATAACAAACGTGTCCCACGACATCAAAACTCCTCTTACCTCCATAATAAACTACGTCGACCTGTTGAAAAAGGAAAAGATTGAAAACGAAAAGGCGAGCGAATATATCGACGTGCTCGACAGGCAGTCGGCAAGGCTGAAAAAGCTCGTGGTCGACCTTCTTGACGCGTCGAGAGCGTCGACTGGGAACGTAAACGTGAACCTTGAGGAGCTGGATGTCGGCGTTCTGCTCACTCAGGCGGCAGGGGAGTACTCCGAGAGGGCCGAGGCGGCGTCTCTTGAGCTCATCATGACAAATCCGCCGTCACCGATTTATATAAACGCCGACGGCAGACTCATATGGCGGATAATCGACAATCTTATGAGCAACATATGCAAGTACGCAATGCCGCAGACGAGAGTTTATATAAGCCTTGAGGAAAGGGGCGAGCTTGCGGTAATGACATTCAAAAATATTTCAAGGTACAGGCTGAACGTCTCCGAGGAATATCTGACGGAGCGCTTTGTCAGGGGCGACGCGTCGCGCAGCACCGAGGGCAGTGGGCTCGGGCTGTCAATCGCCTCGGACCTTGCGAGAATCCAGGGAGGAGAGCTGTCCCTTCTTGTGGACGGCGACCTTTTCAAGGCGACTCTCGCGTTTCCCGCGATAAAAAGGGTATGAGATAATAATCCGTCCGAGACTTGTCTTAATTTTTAAGTATGTTTAAACTTTAAACAATTTCGGTAAAATCGGACTTTCCCTGTATTCTTGGATATTTTTGGATATTTTTGGCGGATATTTGGCGGATATTTATAGATAAAATGAGGACAAATCTTTAAAATTACCGTAAAACTATTGTAAAAAGGAATTTTTTGTTGTATACTTATCCCACGTATACTTATATATACTTTAAAAAAGTGCCGCATATATAAGCAGTAAAAATGTTCGGAAAACAATAACTAAGCGGAGAACAAAATGCAGCCCATTGAATATATGAACTTTTTCATTTTTTTGCTGTTTTTTATAAGCTACGCATACCAGATATTTTATATTTTATATGTGCTTGTAAGAATGCTTGCAAATAAAAGTGAAAAAAAGGGAGCGAAACCCAAGATAACAAATCACAGCTTTGCCGTTCTCATATCTGCAAGAAACGAAGAGGCGGTAATAGGATATCTTATAGACAGCATAAAATCTCAGAGTTATCCGGAAGAGCTTATAAGTATATTTGTGGTTGCCGACAACTGCACAGACTCCACCGCCGACGTCGCAAGGAAAAAGGGCGCGGCGGTATATGAAAGACATAACCTCGAGCGTGTCGGAAAGGGGTACGCCATTGACTATCTTATCGGGAAGATAAACGAGGACAATCCGAGAGAGCGCTTCGACGCATACCTTGTCTTTGACGCCGACAACGTGCTTGACAAATGCTATATCGAGGAGATGAACAAGACCTATTGCGAGGGGTACAACATAATCACAAGCTATAGGAATTCGAAAAATTACGGCGACAACTGGATATCCGCGGGCTACTCGCTTTGGTTTTTGAGGGAGTCGAAATATCTTAACTATCCGAGATATCTTCTTAATACGAGCTGCGCGATATCGGGCACTGGCTTTCTTGTCAGCCGCGAGATAATAGAGAGAAACGGCGGCTGGAAGTTCTATCTTCTGACGGAGGACATAGAGTTCACGGTAAAGAGCATAATGGACGGCGAGAAGATAGGGTACTGTAAGAACGCTGTCCTTTACGACGAGCAGCCGGTGAAATTCGTTCAGTCATGGAAGCAGAGACTGCGCTGGGCGAAGGGATATTTTCAGGTATTCGGAAGGTACGGCAAGGGGCTTTTGAAGGATATTTTTACCAGAAGGGGCTTTTCGTACTACGACATGTCCATGACGATAATGCCCGCCTTTGTCATCACGGTACTCAGCATAGTGGTAAATCTCGCGTGGGCGGTATACGCCCTTGTGAGCGGGCAGGATTTGGCAATCTTTTTCGAGTCGCTCGGGTGGCTTGTCGGGAACACGTATCTTATGCTTTTCGGGGTCGGGCTTGTGACGACGATTACGGAGTGGAAGAACATATACACGACGCCGATAAAGAAGATACTGTACAATTTCACGTTTCCGATATTCATGATGACGTACATACCCATATCGGTTGCCGCGGCGTTCAGGAAGGTTGAGTGGTCGCACATAGAGCACAGTAAGACAAAGACGCTTGACGAGATAAAGAAGACTTAGCGAGTATTTCAAAGTCAGCACAGACTTGTCCCAAAAGTTTTCGCCCGCCTCATCGCGTGGCACAGACCCAACATGAAAGTTTTGGTCAAGCTTTTTCAAAGTTCACACGAACTTGTTCGGAAAGTTTTCGCCCGCCTTTTTCAAAAGGCGGCGGGGTTCGGGGCGGCGCC